>JAPVVU010000013.1 GCA_028571885.1 Gammaproteobacteria bacterium
AACCTGAAATCAGGTAAAAATGGTAAAGAAATTGAAATTGCCTGGTTGAAAGGCCTGGTTGGTTTTATGAATACCCAGGGTGGTATTTTATTAATCGGTGTAGATGATGATGCCAATATCCTTGGTATAGAAGAGGATGAGTTTGAAAATGAAGATAAAATCTTACTTCATTTCAAGAACCTGCTTAGCCAGCATATTGGCCTGGAGTTCTCAAACTATATTAATTTAATTATCAATACAATTGAAGGCAAAACAATTCTTGTCATTGAATGTGAAAGAGCCGATCGCCCTGCTTTTTTATATAATAAGAATACTGAAGACTTCTACATCCGAAGCGGGCCTGCCAGCGTTAAATTAAGTGTGAGCAAAGTGCTCAAATACGTTAAGAGCAGATATTAAACTGCAGTAATTAAACAACACTTAGGGGGATTAAAATCTAACTATTCAGCTTTAATTATTCCGTTTTAATTATTCAATATCTTCAAAATCCATCTGTATTCCAACGGCCATACCAGCCCTTGAAAACTTCCCATGATATTTTCTGGCTTTGTCCAAATTACTGGTTTTTTTAATAACAACACGCCCTGCTGCTTTGTTAAAAAATTTCTTTTCAATATCTTCATTGGAAAGGCGAGTAATATTTGATAAATTTTTTAATACTTGCGCTTTATTAAAGCCGGTAACAATTTCACCCATGAAAACAACAGAGTAATTGACTGCTTTATCAACTGCAGACATAGTCATATTCCTTATGATTCAATAACATTGGCTTAATCACTCTCTTTAGTCAATATTTAATCAACTTTTGGTAAAATTTATGTAAATTGTTGATAGATTCTATAAAAATTGACGTTCAGGTTACTATCAAACAGCATTTACAACTCCTATAATAATAGAACACTTGTTAAAAAAATGTGAGATATTAGTGAAATTTGATATTCTTTATTCTTTTTATTGTATTTTTTTAAAAAATTTATTTATATTTTTCAGCCGAATTAGATATTAATATGACACCAGACGAATATTGTCAGGAAAAAACTCAACAAAGTAGTTCCAGTTTTTACTATAGTTTTTTATTTTTAAATGATTCTCAAAGACAAGCAATGACGGCGTTATATGCCTATTGCAGAGAAATTGATGATGTCGTGGATGAATACTCAGAACAATCTATCGCAGCCAGCAAGCTTAATTGGTGGAGAGAGGAGATTTATAGCCTTTTTCATGGTAAGCCTGGTCACCCTGTAACACGTGCTTTAAAAACCTCAATTAAGCACTTTCCTTTACAGGAAAAATATTTTTTAGAACTCATATCAGGTATGGAAATGGATCTCCATAAAAATCAGTATGCTGATTTTGATGAACTGTTACTTTATTGTTACCGTGCAGCAAGTGTTGTTGGACTACTCACCATTGAGATTTTAGGCTATAAAGGCAGTCGTACTCATGAATATGCCCACAATCTGGGTATTGCCCTGCAGCTTATTAATATTTTAAGAGATGTAAAGGAGGACACTGAACGAGGACGAATTTATATCCCTCAGGACGAATTGATAACGTTTGGTGTGACGCAGTCAATGCTTATTGAAGGTAAAATTTCGGCACAAACTCAGGCATTGTTTGCCTATCAGGCACAAAGAGCAGCACAGTATTATAAAAAAGCTTTTTCTTATCTTGAAAAAAATGATCGTTTTACTCAGAGAACAGGCATTATTATGGCTGAAATTTATTATGCCTTGTTACAAAAAATCCAATCACAAAATTACCCTGTTTTAGAAAAAAGAGTAAGTGTTGCTAAATTAAAAAAGCTCTGGATTGCATGGACTACAGCCCGTCGTGAACATAAACTCAAGCAAAAACTCACCTGACAAACTCAATATTGACCAGCGCAGAGTCAATTTTACCCTTATGTAATAAAAAAAGTGTAATAAAAAATGTATAAAAAAATGAGCGATAAGGAAGCCGTCATTATAGGTGCAGGCTGGAGTGGTCTTGCCTGTGCTGTAACATTGGCTCATCATGGCTATAAAGTTTATTTACTCGAATCGGCACGCCAGGTAGGTGGTCGAGCCCGAAAGGTTAATTTTAAACGCTTTCTTGCCAATCAGACTATAGATAATGGCCAACACATAATGTTAGGTGCCTATCATGCAACGATTAGCCTTTTTAAACTTATTGGAATTAAGGAAAATGAATTTCTGGAACGCCACCCATTAGAATTGAACATGTATTCACCGGAAAATTCATTAATTAAATTGAAAGCCCCTTCTCTGCCTGCACCATTGCATCTGCTGCTTGCATTTTCAAAAATGAAGGGATTGAACTTCACTGCACGCTTTAAAATCATAAAAATGGCCTTAAACCTGGCGATTATAAGATATCAATTAAAACAGGATATGAGTGTCGGTGAATTATTAAAAAACTATTCTCAACCTCAAGAAGTCATTGCAGCTCTGTGGGAACCGCTTTGTCTGGCAACCATGAATACACCAATAAAGTATGCGTCTGCTCAGGTTTTTCTTAATGTCTTAAAAGACAGCTTTAGTAAAAAAAATACAGATTCGGATCTCTTATTTTTTCGACATAATCTATCTAATATTTTTTGTTTACCTGCGACTGAATTTATTACCCGACATGGTGGTCAGGTTCTGTGTGAAGAAAAAGTGCTTGGGTTTGAATGCTCATCACAAAATAAAGTGCTTGAATTTATAGTTAAAACCTCTAAACATCAATTTAAATGTCACAATCTTGTCATTGCAACGCCTGCCCATATTACCGACAGATTATTACAGAACATCAATAATCAACCCTTGATTAATAAACGATTGGCTAACAAACAAAAACTGCTTAAACCCGCTCATGCTTCACTGCACTATAAATACGAACCCATTTGTACAATTTATCTTCAATATCCCACATCCACTCAACTCCCGGGGAGAATGGTTGGTCTGTTTAACACAACTGCTCAGTGGGCTATCGATCGTTCATTGACAAACCAGCCGGGTTTAATCGCCGTCATCATCAGCGGACCGGGAAAGCACACACAAATGCCTGACAAGCTTCTTGCCAATACCGTTCATCAGGAATTATGCTTATGTATTTCTGACTTACCAGAGGTACTTCATTATCAGGTGATCACTGAAAAGAAAGCAACATTCAGCTGTGTGGTTAATATTGAATATAAGCGGCCTTATAATGACACCAATATCCAGGGGCTTTTTCTTGCCGGTGACTATACTAATACCCATTACCCCGCCACTTTAGAAGGAGCAATTAGAAGTGGTCAAACTGCTGCAGAAAAAATTATTGCTAGAAATAGCTTCAGTCACTTTACCCTATAGCAAAATATAGCTAAACTATTCAATTACATATTCAATTACATATTCATTCATAAAAAATTACTTTATTTATAGCCTGAGGAACCACGGAATGTATAATTATTCTGCGCCAGCTCATTTATTAAAAGATCGGATTATTCTGGTTACAGGTGCTGGCGATGGTATTGGCAAGGTTGCAGCTAAAACCTTTGCCCAGTATGGTGCAACCGTTATCTTATTAGGTAAAACTATTGAAAAACTAGAAGTCGTTTATGATGAAATCGAACAGGAAAATGGCCCGCAACCTGCAATTTACCCGATGAACCTTGAGGGCGCCACAGCTAAAGATTATGAAGATATGCAAATAACGCTCGAAAAAGAGTTTGGTCGTCTTGACGGGATCTTACACAATGCAGCCCTGCTTGGTTCGCTTATGCCCATAGCTCAGTATGATATGGAGCAATGGGGAAAAGTGATGCAGGTCAACCTTAATGCCCCCTACATGCTGACACGAATGAGCCTACCGCTACTGGAAAAATCTGATAATGCTTCTGTTATATTTACTACTGATGATGTTGGTATTAAAGGTAAGGCTTATTGGGGAGCTTATGGTATCAGTAAGGCTGCTGGTGATAATTTGATGCAGATTTTAGCGGATGAAATGGAAGAGAATACTTCTATTCGCTTTAATAGTATTAATCCTGGTAAAGTCGCAACAACAATGAGATCCAAGGCCTTTCCGGGTGAAAATCCGAACCTTATTGCAAAACCTGAAGATATTATGAATAGCTATCTGTATTTAATGGGTGCTGACAGCAAAGCGGTTAATGGCCAGATTATCAGTGCTCAGTCCTAACTCACATTTAAAGTCCTGAACTCACATTTAAAGTCAGTCTTGAACCACACTTAAAAACAGTCTTGAACCACACTTAAAGACAGTCCTACGGCATAACCCAATGTTGTAGCGATGAATTACCAATAGGTCTACTGCCAGCCTTGCTGAATTTTTTGTAATTTTTGTGATTCAACAAACAACATGTATTCAGATATTAAAATTGGTTTTTCAACGCCGAAACCTTGTGCATAATCAACTCCAATATCCTGAAGTATTGACACAATTTCCTCGTTTTCAACATATTCAGCTACTGTTTTCATACCCAGGAAATGTCCAATTTCATTAATGGATTTGACCATGGCTTTATCTGCTGGATTGCTGGCAATATCTTTAATAAAAACGCCATCAATTTTAAGATAATCCACCGGAAGATTTTTTAAATATTCATAGGAAGACTGCCCCGTACCAAAATCATCCAGAGAGAACTCACAGCCCATTTCTTTAATTAAGTGGATAATATTATTAGCGTGGTTCATATTGCTAATTGCCGTTGTTTCAGTAATTTCAAAACAAATTTTATTATGAGGTATCGTAGGGAATTGTTCAAAAATATCCTGTATAAATGAATAAAAATCAACATCGTTTAAACTTTGCCCTGACAAATTAATTGCAATACCGCCCATAATTTCCAATTGCTCCGGATGTTGACTAAACCAATCAAAAACATAGCGAATAACCCAGCGATCGACCTCAGTCATTTTATTATAAAGCTCTGCAGCTTCAATAAACTTGCCTGGCGGCATGTGCTGATTATTATCATCTTTTACCAGCAAGAGCATTTCATAATGCTGAACAGTCTCTTCATCAAGTATTGGATGTAAGCGCTGACAGCGTATATCCAGCTGGTTATTTTTTACTATTTGATCAATTTTTGTTGCCCAGAGCTGCAGTTCCTGACGATAGTTTAATTCAAGCGCATCATATTCAATGAGATGCACTCGGTTACGCCCCGTTTCTTTAGCAATTGTCGCGGCAGTCACAACCGCACGAATAAACACACCTACTTCGTTGAATTCGCTGATGGAAACCTGACCGATACTGGCACTCAATGCAAATTCTTTCTCATCCCATTTAAAATTATAATTGCTAATTGCTTTGCGTTGAATTTCTGACAGACTTAATGCATCTTCTTGTGAATAATCAGGCAGTAGTAAGATAAATTCATCCGTGCTGTAGCGAGCACAAATAACATCTGGTGCAAGGTTGCGCCTGATAATCTGTGCGATCTCGGCAATATATTTATCACCTGCTTCATAACCACAGGTATCATTAATTAAACTGAATTGATCAATATCAATCAGACACAGAGTACATTCTGGTGTTTTGTTATGTCTTTGACTGAGCCTCTCCTTCAAAAGACGTATAAATTCATTTTGATTGATTAACCCCGTCAGCTTATCAACAGCAGTCTCTTTAGCAAGATTATCATGTACATCGCCAAGAATTGCATACAGGCTTCGTTCCAGTAATGGTAAATCAAAGTGCTTTGTCTGAGTTAACTGGCCGTTATCAAGCAGGGAAATAACCTCTGACAGGTTAAAAACAGCCTGTTGCTGACCCGTTTTACCTGAAAAAACAAACACATTTTGAGCATCACTACCCCAGACAAATTGTAAACGTGTGACCTGACTGCCTTTTTTAGAATCAGCATTAATATTTTGTTTAAAGAGTAGATAATCATTTACTTTAAGACGCTTTGCAATGGCTTTATTGGTAACAGCCATTGCATCAGTATTTCCTTTATTAATTTTAGCTAATGCAGACTTATCAGAAAGTGCATAACCATTAATCAATAATTTAATTATAGTTTCATAATCAAGCACAATGACATTGGGAGATCCATCCTCTGCAAGGAATGCTTCAATATCGTCAATGATTTTTTTATTATATTGACCATTTTCTTCCAGACCCTGCTTAATAATAAATAAAATCACATCCTTATCAATAAACTCATCACTGATATCCTCGTTCATACTTAAAATCAGCAGATCCAAGGCCTGTAAATATTGACTCCATTGATTAGAATCCTGACCATGTTTTAGATAAGTTGTCACCAGAATTGGCAGCCATTGATAGCTAATAAAGTCTGCAATCACTCTGGGGGTCGACTTTCCAGCAAGGCGGTTAGCCAGCTCATTAGTCACAATTTGTTGTGCATTCCAATTGCTAATAACCTGGTTAACATTCTTATCATAATGCGTTGCCTGAAGCTCTAATAATTCAGTCAATATTTTTTGCACTTTAGAAAATACAATGAGGTCTTTGTCATAGTTTTTTAAAATAAAAAGGACAAATGAATGGGCTTTAAGATAAAAACTATTTTTTTCATCATCAAAATCAACCATCGCTAATTTATTAATTAAAATTCGAGCAGGATTAGACCATGATTCAAAAAAATCATTGTGTAATAAAGAAACTTTGAGCAATGGAATTTGAAATAAAGATAATAATTTTTTTACGGGACTACCAAGCCATGAGTCATCTTGAATAGAAATAAAAAGTCGTTTAATGATATCAAGTGTATATTCAAACTCATTAATTATTTCGATTGAAAAAACATCTTTATCAATACATTTTTCTACTAATGACTCTAAATCAAATGGAGTAATGCCATTTATAGTGACGTCATTTGCCTGTTTATATTGTACTTGAGTTAAATTACTTATCAGAATGCTTAATTGATTTTTATAGTCTTCAGATGCAAAAAAATCTTCTGAAGGTTTTTCAAGCGCCTGACCATGTTGAAAAGACAGTAATTCTTTTAGCGTCTGGTAGGTTGGCACCAGGTTTACACTATTCTGGATGGTATTTATTTCGCTCAGATGTGTACTGGAAGTTTGAAACTGATATAGATTTTCAGAATTATTTTGTATTAAATCCGATGATAACTGCTGCGGTGGTAATTGTGGTTGCATATAAGCTGAAGACACCTGGTTGGAAGCGTGTTCCCTATTCACATTCACTGAGAGCTGTTCATTGACTGAATGCTCTCCTCCTGATGAATAGCCTTCACCTGCTGAATGGTCTGACTGTCCATCCGCTGAAGGCTGTCCATCCGCTGAAGGCTCCTTAACAATTTTAAATCCTTTCTTTTCAATGAGCGGGAGTATATTGTTGTCTATAAATATTTGGTTAATTTCTTTATAAACATCAAATAAATGATTATCAACTACTTTTTCAAATTGATGATAAAGAACCAGTAGAATGTCATTATTTAGAAAATGATTGTGTATAACCTCACTGAAACCATTAAAAATAACTTCTGGAGAAAATGGATTCTCCATCGCCTCTTTGTATTCTATTTGCAGTAGTTTCGCCAATCGTAACTCAATTTCAAGCAGTTCCTGTTCATAATTCGGGGAAATATGAATAATCAGTTGATTGACAGCTAACCAGCTTTCAAAATCATTTTGATCGATAAGTTCGAGTTCAAGTTCATCAGAATTATGATGTCCCTGTTTTATTTGCTTAGATGTGCAACATGAATTAAGCTGGCGCTCCAGGCGTTTCAAAAACTGACTTTTTAAGCTGGTTTTTACTTTATTGAGAGTGTTTATCGCATCAAAATAAAGTGCCTGCTCAGTATTATTAGATGATTGTTCAGCCTGTTGGAAAATGGCATCATGGGCGACAGGAAGAAATATCTCTGTTATATGAGACAGATTTTTTAGAAAGCTTTGCTTAACTGCTTCAAGAATATTGCTGGATTTTTTATCAAGGCTGCTCAATAGCCCTGAATTGTCATACATCCCTGCTTGATGCTGCTTTTTACTCAGCTTAGCAATAGCATCCAGAGAGGGATTAAATAAAGCCACCGCAAGACCGGTTTCAAGAATACGAACAACTTTAACTTTAAGGTGATACTCTATATTTTCACCTTCTTGCTCGATGCTAAATTTAACATCGAGTAAATCATTTTCACCAATACTGTCAGGCATAGGTGTTTTGTTTTGCCAGCCCAGGCGTAAGCCGTCAAAACCGAAATCCTCAATAATATAACCCCATGTCCGATGCATTTGATCATGAATCACTGCATCAAGTCTTACTGATGATCGATTATGAGTTCTTCGTTCCAATTAAAAGTGACCTTCTTGATATAGATACTATCTTTATCATAGGACAAGCTTAAGAAAAATCAAGCAATTAACCATAAACAAACAGGACAAATCACTTAAATATGTTTCTTAGAAATACAGGTAATCTTAGTCACTATTGTGAATATCAAGAATCTCGTTTTCGCCAAAAAGATTATGCTGTTTGGCATTATCATTGCGTCGCTGATCAATTTGATAAAGATAATTCTGGTCAATATCTCCCGTAACATATTTACCATCAAAAACTGAACAATCAAACTGAGTAATTTTTTTATTACCGCGATGACAGGATTGAATGAGATCTTCCAAATCCTGATAAATTAACCAGTCAGCATCAATTTCCTGAGCAATTTCATCAGTGCTGCGATTATGTGCAACAAATTCTTCAGGTGAAGGCATATCAATGCCATAGACATTAGGATACTTCACTGCCGGGGATGCAGAAGCAAAATAGACTTTCTTTGCACCTGCTTCACGAGCCATTTTAACAATCTGGTTAGAAGTCGTGCCGCGGACAATTGAATCATCAACCAGGAGAACATTCCTGCCTTTAAATTCCAGCTCCATGGCATTTAATTTCTGTTTAACAGAGCTTTTTCTCTGTTTTTGACCTGGCATAATAAACGTACGGCCAATATATCGATTTTTAATAAAGCCTTCACGATAACGAACACCCAATGAATTGGCCAGCTCAAGTGCAGATGAACGACTGGTATCAGGAATCGGCATAACAACATCAATATCATGATCAGGGTAAGTTTTCATGATTTTCCCCGCCAGTTTCTCACCCATTCTAAGACGCGCTTTATAAACTGAAATTTTATCGATAATCGAGTCAGGTCGAGCAAAATAGACATGCTCAAAAATACAGGGGTTGTACCTTGGGTTGTCGGCACATTGATGAGTATATACATTTCCTTCTGCAGTGATAATAACCGCTTCGCCTGGTTTAATATCATCAATCAGGTCGAAGCCCTGGACATCAAGTGCAACACTTTCTGAGGCAATGCAATATTCAATACCGCTGGAGGTATTTCGCTTACCATAAACAACGGGACGAATACCATTTGGATCTCTAAAACCGACAATGCCATAACCTGTTATCATAGCGACGCTGGCATAAGCACCACGGCAGCGTTTATGTACTGCACTGATGGCATTAAAAACATCTTCCTCATTAATGCGCAGTTTATGTGAGGTTTGAATCTCATGAGCAAAAACATTCAACAATACTTCAGAATCTGAATCTGTATTGAGATGCCTGAGATCCTGTTTATAGATCTCTTCTTTCAACTCATGAGCATTGGTCAAATTACCATTATGCGCCAGAGCAATGCCATAAGGTGAATTCACATAAAGGGGTTGGGCTTCAGCAGAAGATGAACTGCCGGCAGTTGGGTAACGAACATGCCCTATTCCCATATTACCTTGTAAGCGCATCATGTCAGTGGTAGAAAAGACATCTTTTACCAGGCCATTGCCTTTGCGTAAATGCAATCGATTGTCATCATAGGTGACAATTCCAGCGGCATCCTGACCTCTATGCTGAAGTACCGTTAAACCATCATAAAGATCCTGGTTAACATTGTTTTTTGCAACAATACCAATAATGCCACACATAAATTTTACACCTAAACTAATAATGAAGTTTTGCAGCAATGTGAACAGGTAAAAATTCTTTCATCATAACTGCAAGCTGTTGAAAATGAGGGATTAAAACAGATTCTTTCCACCATGGGTCCTGTGGAACTAAAGTAAAGCCAGCGAGCAATATTAATATACCAACAATGATAATGCCGCGTGCAATACCAAAAAGCATTCCAATCGCTCGATCTGTACCAGACAGACCTGTACTATCAACTAATGCTGCAATAAGATTACTGACCAATGCGGCAATAATCAAGGTTAATATAAATAATAATGCAAATGAAACCAGAGATAAAATAGATGGCGGTAAATTCAAATAAGGATCAATGAAAATTGCCATGGGATGCATATAAAGTAAACTTACCCAGACAGCCAAAATCCAACCAGCAAGGGCAAGGGATTCACGGACAAAACCGCGCAGTAAACTAATCACCGTAGAGACAGCAATTATGACAATAATAATATAATCAGGCCAGATAAGTGACACTTATTATTCTCAATCTTATTAAGTAAAGGTACAAAAAGGGAAAAAACCAAGCAAGCATTTTATCACGTCAAACGGTCATTTAAATGATAAATATGAAATAAACTGACTAAAAAACCTCAAATACAACAATATGCCGGAATAGAGAATAAATTATTACTCCATTTCATATTTAAGGATGACAGTATCTTTTAGTTTGAATTGTTTTTCTATCTGTTTTTTTATTGACGATATTTGATCATACTTTAAATAAGGCCCCACTCTAAGACGATATATTCTACCTTTTGAGGTTTTTATTGACTCAATATAAGCCTTATGTTTTTTTCCCCGTAATTTTTTCTGCAAAGCATTGGCATTTTCTTTTTTACTAAAGCTGGCAATTTGCAAGGTATAAGCAGTATTGATTTCTGAAGATACGGGCTTGCTTGCTTTTTGGTATGTAGTATCAGCTATTGTTTTGCTTTTTGGTCGTATTTTTTTCTTAAGTTCCGCTTGCTTTTTTTCAGCAGCAGGTATTGCTTTTAACACATTTGTTTTTAAAACTTTTTTGTTCAAAGCTATGGGTGAGGAAACTTTTATATCCGTTTGAGCGTTTTTTGTTAGTGTTCGTTCTGGATATGCTGTGATGGCTTTAGCAGCTGGCATCACCATCGGCTCAGGGACCTTCGGTAAAACGGTATTGAGTTTTTTTGGCATAACAGGAATATTATTAGCAGATAAAGACTGTTCTAAAATTGTGCCGCCATTAAGCAACATAGGTATGATAATAATACCTAACGATACCAGGACAAGAGCACCAATGATGCGCTGTTTAATATTAATATTTTGTTCTTCACTCATGGGCAATTGGGGTATCTGAAGATTGAAGTAAATGCAGCGCATCAGTCACGGTAAAAAACGAGCCGAAAATAAGTAATTTATCGATAGAGTTGAGCATCAATTTATTCGCATTAAAATCATGAAAAGCCAATTCAAAATTAGAAAAGCATTGAATTTTTTTATCTATGCCATCAGTTAAGGGGCTATTATTTTTCAAAATTATTTCTATATCCTTTGCTGGCATAGCTCTTGGTGTATCAAGTTCAATAATCCGCCAACTATCTACAATAGGTGCAAGTACAGAAAGAACCTCCAGGACATCCTTATCTTTTAACATGCCCACTATAACATGCAATTTTCCAGAAGCCTTTAGCGATTTTACATCAGAAGCCTTTGGCGGTTGTGTATCAGAAGCCTTTAGCGTTTTTTTGTCAGGAGCCTTTATTGATTTGGGCTCAAACACAATGCTATTCAGCTGTTCTAGCGAATTTCTGAGGATCTTAGCCGCCTGAACATTATGAGCAACATCAAGAATAATAAATGGCTTAGTAGAAAAAATTTGAAATCGACCAGGCAACTGAACACTCAGTAAACCACGTTTAATGTCTGCCTGTGTAACAGGACAAGATTCTTTTAATAGCTCAAGTACCATTAGAACATTAGCTGCGTTTTTTAACTGTGCAGCACCATTCAAGTTTGGCAATGGTAAATTATACCGGGAGAATAATTCAGCCTTTTTATCTGGCGTATGATTCAAAACCAACCAATCCCATTGCCGGGCTCTTGCCTCATATTGATAATCAACTGAATATTGGTAAAAGGTCAGCTTTTGTCGCGCAACTCTATCCAGAATACTTTGGGGACAATCAATATCACCAAATATTGCTGGCTTATTATTTCTATAAATGCCGGCTTTTTCAATACCTATCATCTCTCGATCAGAACCAAGCCAGTCCTGGTGATCAATATCAACTGTAGTGACCAGAGCAACATCTGGGTTAATCACATTTACTGCATCCAGACGTCCGCCCAAACCGACTTCAAGAATAACAATTTCACATAATTGATGACAAAAAATATCAATAGCGGCCAGGGTACCAAATTCAAAGTAAGTTAGAGATAAATCACCTCTCGCTTTATCAATTCGTTCAAATGAATCACATAAAAGTTCATCCGTGACTTGAACCTGATTAATTTTAATTCGTTCATTGTACTCAAGCAGATGGGGTGATGTATAACTGCCTACCCGATAACCAGCTTCGCTGAAAATTGCTTCTAGCAGGGCTACTGTCGAGCCCTTACCATTTGTTCCTGCCACTGTAACAACAGTATAAGAAAGACTGAATTGAGGAGTCTCTGAGTTTTTGGATACCTGACAAGCAGGTGATTTACTTTCAGAAAGTAACTGGTAAAGCACCTGCTCAACCCTTCCCAGCCCCAAATCAATTTCAGAGGGGTGTAGAGTTTCCTGCCAATTGAGCCAGTCTTGAAGCGTTCTAGACATATAGTAGTCGGTCAAAAATTAATATCAGCAAGCCGAGACTAACTCTTAAGTACGTTTATTCATTAACATAGAAAGTAGATTAACTAACTTATCACCCATTTCAAGGCGTGAGACAATCATATCAATAGCACCATGTTCAAGCAGGAATTCACTGCGCTGAAATCCTTCGGGCAATGTTTCACGCACCGTTTGTTCGATAACACGAGGCCCGGCAAAACCAATCAGAGCATTAGGCTCTGCGATATTAATATCACCCAGAGTAGCAAAACTGGCTGAAACACCACCCATTGTTGGATCAGTCATCACTGAAATAAACGGTAGACCTCTGCGGCGCATTTTTCCCAGAGCTGCACTGGTTTTTGCCATTTGCATCAACGAAAATAAAGCTTCCTGCATCCTCGCACCACCACTTGCTGAAAAACATACAAAAGGTAAATCTTTGTCCAGGCAGTGATTTACAGCTCTAACAAATTTTTCACCGACAACAGCGCCCATTGAACCACCCATAAAACGAAAATCAAAGGCAGCGACCACTAACTGGAAATCATTAATTTTTCCTTCCATGGTGATTAATGCATCTTTTTCGCCCGTTAATTTTTGAGCGGCAGTAATTCTATCTTTATATTTTTTAGAATCCTTAAATTTCAACTCATCAACAGGTTCCAGATTCTCTGAAAGTTCTACCATCGAGTCTTCGTCAAAAAGGTTTTCAAGACGCTTTCTTGCCCTTATCCGCATGTGATGACCACACTTAGGGCAAATCTGCTGATTGCGTTCAAGTTCAACTCGATATAAAACAGCACTACAAGCAGGACATTTGTCCCATAGACCTTCTGGTACTGCTTTTTTTGATGCGCCATCGGTACTAATCGATGGTAATAAGCGTGTAAACCAATTCATAATTGTTTCTCTATTTTTTTATATGCTCGTCATAAAAGAAAGACGAGCTTTATGCATCCAATGCGCTACGCATAGACAATAATACCTGACTGATTTCTTTGATAATTTTTTCATTTCCTTCAGCATTACTAAGGGCATGAGCATTTTGTTCCACCAGATTAACCAGCGCGCTGCCAACGACAACTGCTTCTGAAACCTTACCAATTGCAGCAGCTGTTTCCGCATTTTTAATACCAAAACCAACACCCACCGGTAAATCAGTCACTTCTTTAATAATTTTCAAGCGCCTGGCCACTTCGTCTGTATCCAGAGCAGAAGTGCCTGTTACCCCTTTAACCGCAACGTAATAAATAAAACCACTGGCGTATTGACAAATAAGTTTCATACGCTCTTTAGTCGTTGTCGGTGACAATAAAAAGATGGGATCCAGATCAAATTCTTTTAAGGCAGGAATATAAGTCTGTGCCTCTTCTGGTGGAATATCAACAGTCAAAACACCATCCACTCCTGCATCATGTGCAGCTTTAGCAAAAACTTCATAGCCCATGACTTCAATGGGATTAAGATAACCCATTAAAACGACTGGTGTTTCATTATTATCTTCTCGAAAGGTTTTTATAATACCCAAAACGTCAGTCAGTGATGTACCATAAATTAAAGCTCTTTCACTGGCTTTCTGGATAACGGGACCATCGGCCATCGGATCGGAAAACGGCACACCTAATTCAATTATATCTGCACCCGATTTAACCATAGCATGCATCAAATCAAGTGTAATTTCAGGGTTTGGATCACCAGCAGCCACATAGGGCACCAATGCTTTTTTATTATTTTCTTTAAGCTGTGCAAAACAACTTTTTATACGACTCATGTTACTTAATTCTCTCAGCGCTTCTGTTGGAAATCTTTTTTTATCAAGGTATTAGTATTAGCAAAAAAGGTGTTATTTTTTAATATAGAGGACTAAAATTCAATGCCGTCAATGGTTGCAACGGTATGAATATCTTTATCACCACGCCCCGATAGATTCATAATGATAAGTTGCTCTTTATCCATAGTTGGGGCTAATTTTGTCACATATGCAATGGCATGACTAGACTCTAATGCCGGCATAATGCCTTCAGTCAGCGTTAAATCATGGAATCCCTTGAGTGCTTCTTCATCAGTTACTGCAACATAATTTGCCCGGCCAATATCTTTTAACCATGAATGCTCTGGTCCAACACCCGGGTAATCAAGCCCGGCAGAAACAGAATGTGTTGGAATAATCTGCCCATGTCTGTCTTCCATTAGATAAGTACGATTGCCATGTAAAACACCAGGTTTGCCGGCACAAAGCGGTGCGGCATGCTCGCCTGTTTCTAGTCCATGTCCTGCCGCTTCAACACCGTACATTGAAACATCCATATCATCAACAAAGGGGTAAAATAATCCAATGGCATTTGAACCACCACCAATACAGGCGACCAGAGCATCAGGTAAACGGCCTTCGTGCTCCTGTATCTGTTCTTTTGCTTCACGTCCGATAATTGCCTGAAAGTCTCTAACCATCGCAGGATAAGGGTGAGGTCCCGCAGCTGTACCAATGATGTAAAAGGTATTATCAATATTGGTCACCCAATCTCGCATTGCTTCATTCAGTGCATCTTTAAGTGTTCTTGAGCCTGATTCAACGGAAACAACCCGGGCACCCAGCAGTTTCATACGATAAACATTCAGTGCCTGGCGCTGAATATCCTCAGCCCCCATGTAGACAACACATTCAAGCCCTAAACGGGCAGCAACAGTAGCTGTGGCAACACCATGTTGTCCTGCACCCGTTTCTGCAATAATACGCGTTTTACCCATACGTTTTGCTAATAACATTTGACCAACCGTGTTATTAATTTTATGAGCACCCGTGTGATTCAGATCTTCTCGCTTTAAATAGATTTTTGCACCACCTAATTCACGACTCCAACGTTCAGCAAAATACAGTGGTGATGGACGGCCGACATAGTTTGCCAGATCATGATCAAGCTCAGCCAGGAAATCCTGGTCCTGAAAATAGTGAACATAGGCCTGATTTAATTCGTTAAGGGGTTCCATTAAAGTTTCTGGCACGAAAATACCGCCATATTGACCAAAATGTCCACTTTCGTCAGGCATATCAGACAGTTTTTGTGGTGCCTGTTCCTGTTTATGCGTTGTCATTAATCTATTACCGTTTATATCTGGGGTTGTTCAATAATTTTTATTTTAATATATTCGTACTGCTGCTGCATCGTTTTCATAGAGCAAAGAAAAAGGTTGAATTAGCCTTGTCGTCTGACATTAGCCATAAATTCAATAATTTTTTGCCTGTCTTTCCTGCCTCTGGATGCTTCAACTCCACCACTGACATCAACAGCATAAGGCCTGGCCACTGCTATTGCCTGCGCGACGTTATCTGGCACTAAGCCGCCGGCAAGAATAACAGGGATAGTCAAATCATGAGGCACTTTTTGCCAATTAAATGTTTCACCCGTCCCTCCAGGAACACCTTTTTTATAGGTATCAAGCAGTAATCCTCTGGCGCTGGCATATTCATTTTGTAAAGAATATAAGTCGAGTCCATCTTTCATACGCAGCGCCTTAATATAGGGTCGCTTAAATGAAGCACAGAATTCTGCTGATTCATTGCCGTGAAACTGAATAATATCAATAGCCACTTTGTCTAAAACGTGTTCAATTTCTTCCCGCTCGGCGTTAACAAATAATGCCACACTGGTGGTAAATGGCGGCAAACAATTAACCACTTCAATCGCCTGCTCTATAGTGACATAGCGTGGACTGGGCGGATAAAAAACCAGACCAATCGCATCAGCACCAGAATCACAAGCCATTTTTGCATCTTCACAAGTGGTGATACCACAAATTTTAATACGGGTCATTTTTTAAGTTAACTTAGGGCTACAATTGCGAAATTATCCCATATTTTATTGGTTTTTCCTACATAATACATAACATTCCTACAAATGATCCTTTATAATAAAAAACATTAATATCTTTCTTTTTTACTTACTCTCCAGATGTCTTTTTTTATGTTAGTTAAAATAAATAATTTCATAATTTCCTGTATAGTAGTTTTTATACCTTTTTTTCCAATCACAATACATGCATCACCCGATATAAACTATATCATTAAAGATGATTCCATTTTAAATTCACGCAATGATTTAACAGGCGACCCCTACAAAGGCCGAGAACTGGTTCGAGACCGAAATAAGGGCAACTGCCTCGCGTGTCATCAGCTACCGATTCCTGAGGATGCTTTTCATGGGACAATTGGACCGTCACTGCACAAAATTTCTCTGCGTCTGACTGAAGCACAAATACGTTTGCGGGTGACTGATATGAAGCAGATTAACCCCATTTCAATTATGCCCGGATATTTTAGATCGCCAGAAAAAATAACTCGTATTTCTCCTCTATATGAAAACTGTACCATATTGTCTGCACAGGAAGTTGAGGATATTGTCTCTTATCTGGTCACACTGAAATCCGATCCATTTGAGAGCCCATTGTGAGCATTTTTAATCAATTATTGTCTGCTTTTTTTTCCAGGCTTTTTTTCCTATACATTTTATCAGTAACTGCATCACAGGCTGAACTTGTATCCGGCTATGAATTTTCGAGTGAACAGGCTAAAGAATTTCAGGATGATGATTTCCAAAATCCTGGATTTTTATTAATTGAACAAGGTTTAAATGTTTACAATAAAATTGGTGATAACGATCAGTTATGTAGTAATTGCCATGGTTTAAATGGTGATCAATTCATACCCAAGAGTATTGCTCAATTTCCTAAATATCATGACATCCTGCAAAAGCCTGTCACACTCAGAGATCAAATTCAGCACTGCTGGGTTAGTCGTCTGGATAATTTTTCTCTGGAGTACGATGATCCTGAATTATTGGCATTAGAAACGCTGGTGAGAAATAAAGCGTATGGTGAAAAAGTTAATGTTAATATCAGTGGAAAAATCAAACCCTATTATGAAGCGGGAAAAGCCTTTTATTTCACTCGTTTTGGACAAATGGACATGAATTGTGCCCAATGCCATGATATTTATACGGGTAAAATGCTTCGTGGACAAAAATTATCACAAGGGCACACAAACGGGTTTCCCTTATACCGACTAGAATCTCAAAAAATGATCAACCTACCCCAGCGATTGCGAGAATGTTTCCGTTCACTCAGGGCAGAAACTTTTGAGCAGGATTCGAAGGAATTCAGGGATTTAGAAATTTATCTTAATGCTCGAGGTAATGGGCTCAAAATTGAAACGCCGGCAGTACGGTATTAGTGCGCTTTTAAAGATATCATCACAGATGTTATTTAAATGATGATCGTTAATGCAGTACAGTTAAAAAAGTACATCAGCTGAAATTTCAAATAAGTGGATATTTTTACACTACTTACCATACAAAACCTACCATACAAAAAAGATAGAGTAAGCACGCGTAGCTCAACAATCCACTTATTTTTATAGTACTTCTCTTCTCTTATATGGGAAAGAGAAGCCGTTCATTTTATGATTCTGTTGCTTTTTCAGCTTCTGTTTTAAGCCCAAATTGCTTAAAGATTAATGCTGCAGGACAAAAACCTGTAAAAGAACTCTGAAATAAATTAACGCCAACAAAACCAGTAAACCAGAGCCAGTTTTGATCATGATAAATTGATAGTAAAACCGTTACTGTCACAAAAAAACCAGCCATTGCTGTTATTGAACGTTCGATTGTCATTTTTTATATCCTTTGTCGTTATTATAATAAATTTGTAAACAATTTTATATCATTTAAGTTCTGATACTTATTATATAAGTTATTTAAAAATTAATGGTAAGCGTCGGGTAGTTATTATATCCGATCTATTTTTACAAATAAAATGTTGTATGAAAGTGATAAAGTCACATAAAGCATACATTTTTTGAACAATTTTTCTTATGGGAAAAATATCATCATAAGAGACCATCACAAGGAAGGCTTTAATGACTTTCTGAACTCTAAATAGCTGCCCCTAAATGGTGCACACTGAGTATCAGAGCCCGTCATTCATTATTAGGCG
>JAPVVU010000014.1 GCA_028571885.1 Gammaproteobacteria bacterium
TAAGGGCTGCCCTGATAAGATCTATCCTGATACGAAGGGCCTGAATAATTTTGTGCCGCAGACAGAGTTGCAGCGGTGCTTAGAGTCAATAAAGTTACCCCGATTAGAGCAGTCTTTTTTATATTCATTGATATTCCTTTTCTCATCTTTTTTTATTGTTGTCTGGTGGGTGGTTAATAATGATAACACTTGTATCCTGAATCACAAATACGTATCAATCTAAATAGCTGTTTATAATTCAGAATACAGGCTAAAACTTCAAGAAATTCATCATATGAGTAAATATTCTGTAAATTTCCTACTTTCTTTGTTAAATAACTTGCCTAGAGGGTGATTTTTGCGTAAGATCTCGCCTCTTGCTCAAAGCAGGTTGTTGATCTGTATCGGGTCAAGTATTATTTAAGCGATTGATTGGAGAACAAAAATGTCTAAGGTATGTCAGGTCACAGGAAAACGTCCTGTTGCGGGAAATCATGTTTCTCATGCCAATAACAAAGTCAAACGTCGTTTTCTACCTAATCTTCATACTCATCGTTTTTGGGTTGAAAGTGAAAACCGTTTTGTAAAATTGCGCGTCACTGCAAGTGGTATGCGTACTATTGATAAACGTGGTATCGATGTAATTCTGGCTGAAATGCGTGCCAGAGGCGAAAAAATTTAGTCACTTTGAAACGGTTTTTAATACCAGGCCGTTTGAAGTAGATTTCTTTCACCGGAGTTTTAGTGTGTTCTTGTGTTAAGAAAAGCTTGAGTTAAGAGAAGTTCGAATTTAAGTTCAACTAAACCGGAAAAGAGCAAGCAGGAGAAAATAAAATGCGTGATAAAATCAAATTAGTATCTTCAGAAGGTACGGGTCACTATTATACAACGACCAAAAACAAGCGCACCATGTCTGAAAAACTGGAAATGAAAAAATATGATCCAGTTGTTCGTAAGCATGTCATGTACAAAGAAGCAAAGATAAAATAAACACCTTTATCGCTTAATCTTTTTATGTAAAGAGATTAAACGGTAGATAAAGAGATAAAAAGTCGCTTAAATCTCTTAGCTATTTTGAATGATGCTTAAAAGGAGCCTGTCTGTTAATTCAGCCAGGCTTTCTTTTTTTATTGATATAGTTATTTATTAAGAGTTGTTTATTAAGCGTTATTTATGGAAATTCAGCAGGCTATTGTCTTACAAATTTTCCAGTGTCATTACCTGAGTGACAAAATAGGCGGGCTGCTCATAAGGATGCTCTCTCAACAAAGCCTCCACCACCTCTCGGATCAGTGATTGCTCACAAACCATTTCCACCTTAAATTCTGATACTTTCTCCAGCTGACCAATTTGCCCGAGAGTGGGTTTACTGCCATATTGCGCCCGAAACTGCCCATTACCCAACACTTCCCAGCAACATTCATCATATTGACCAGTTTTACCCGCACCACAATCAAATAAAGCCTGTTTAACTCGCTCATGATCACTGGGGGGAATGTAATAAGTTAATGAGTACACTTCAGGCTCCTTTGAGAGAATTCGTAAGTTGTAAGTTGTAAGTCGAAAGCAAGAAAAAACATATAGGAATAACTCTATACCACCGAACAGCTTTTTATTTTTCTTTTGACTTACAACTTACGACTTATAATTTTTTAAAATAAGATTACCAATAGAATCAACGATACATTGCCAGTCGGGTGCCAGCCAGGTTGTTGATACCCGTTCAACTATCAGCGCGGGGCCGCTAATTTGATGGCCATACTTCAAGTGTTCTCTTTGATAAACTGGTACTGATTTGTCAATACCATAGACCTGCCGCTTTGCTGTCACTAGCGCATCATCTGTTGCTGGAACCAGTTTTGGCAAGCACAATGTGACTGGGGGAGCACTTACCTTAACTCTCACATTAACCAGTTCAACAGGCTGATCATGCTGGTGTCCATAACGTTTCTGATGCAGCATATGAAATTCATCCCGTGCTATTTGCAGTGACCGAGTCTGTTCTGCCCAGGGTACATTAAGCGTATAAGATTGCCCGACATAGCGCAGATCGACCGAATAATGGGTGTTGATTTGCGACTCATTAATGCCCTCAGATTTTAATTCCGAAAGTCCTCGACAGGCGAGTATTTGCAGCTGCTCATTAATGAGTGCTTCAAGCGTTAATTCCTCAGTTGCATCTACCCCAGTTGCTTCTAATAGCACATTAATAGTATGTGATAAATCTCGGCTATGCGGCGCAACCACCATACCAAAAGCCGATAAAACACCCGCATGAACAGGCACCAATACATGGGACATTTGTAAATTATCCGCCAGAGCACAGACATGCAGTGCACCTGCACCGCCAAAAGGCACCAGAACAAGTGTTTTTGGATCAATACCCCGTTGTATCGACATGACACGTAATGCCCGACTCATATGTTCATTAGCGACCTGAATAATACCTGATGCCGTTGCTGCAACAGATAAAGACAGAGACTTTGCCAGTTTTTCAATGACACTGTTTGCAGCACTTTTATCCAGTGACATAGAACCGCCTAAAAATGCCTTTGCCGATAGTCTTCCCAGGATTAAATTGGCATCGGTTACCGTTGCCTGAATCCCTCCCTGTCCATAACAGGCTGGCCCTGGACTGGCACCGGCCGATTCCGGGCCAACCTGCAGCACACCACCTTCATCAACTTGTGCAATCGAACCGCCACCGGCACCAATGGTATGCATATCAACCATTGAAATCGCGACCGGGTAAGCACCAATACAACCCTCGCTGGTCAGCTGTAATTCACCTTCAATAACCGCCACATCAGTTGATGTGCCACCCATATCAAACGTCAGTAAGTTAGCTTGCTGACCCGCAATATATTTTGCTCCAGCCAAACCGCCGGCAGGTCCTGACAAGAGCATACGCACGGCTTGATCAGCCGCTTTTTCTGCAGCAATCGTACCGCCTGAGCTTTGCATAACAGCCAGTTGTGCCGGTTTAATCGCCTGTGTCAGTCGTTTTAAGTAACCCTGAACCAGAGGACCAACCCAGGCATTTAGCCAGGTAGCAATGCCTCGTTCATATTCTTTATATTCGGGTAAAATATCTGACGAGCGTGAAATAAAAAGCTCAGGAAATGCTTCTCTCAAACTGTTTTCAATGCGACACTCATCCTGATCATCCAGAAAGGAAAACAATAAATTAATGGCAACGGATTGTGGTTGATGCTGACCAATAAAGTCATTGAGCTGCTGTAATTCATCATCGTCGAGTGACTGTAATCTCTGGCCATTGGCACTGACGCGACTATTCACTTCATAACATAAAGAACGGGGGACAGGAGGAGACTCTGGTCTGGGGCAGAGGTTATACAACTCCTTGCGTGCCTGACGAGCAATCGTTAATACGTCAGCCAAACCGGTATTACTGATATAAACAGTTTTAACACCCTTTTTTTCCAGTACTGCGTTGGTTGCAACGGTTGAACCATGCACAATGGATAAATTATCCAGCTGCTTATCCAGGCCTAATGCTTCAATACCCTGTAAAATAGCCTGTTCCGGTGCATGAGGTGTCGATAAAACTTTATGAATCTTCAATTGTCCCTGTTCATAGTAAACGAAGTCAGTAAATGTTCCACCCGTATCGACACCCAGAATGCGTACTGAATCAGATGACTGCTGCGCTGAATTGTTAGAAGCTGCTTGCTGCAATTGGAGTACTCTTTAAATTATGTCGTTGAATTATAAAAAGTCTATTTTACAATTCACCATGAATAAAAGTATAGCTGCATTCCGTTTAAGCGGTATAAATCATGCTACAATCTTAATTATAACTGCAGACAAACAACACATAGGAGCCTGTTTCTATTCTCAGACAGGCTCCTAGCTTATAAATATAGTCAATATGAAAATGAACAGTGAAACTTTAATCGAAGTGAGTCAGCTTTCTCGTTATTTTTTCCGCAGTAATGTTGTCAACACGCCTGATAGCGATAACAGCAGCCGCCAGACCATTGCCGTCGACAATATCAATTTTACCCTGCAGCGCGGTGAAGTTCTGGGGTTTCTGGGTCCAAATGGTGCAGGCAAATCAACCACCATGCAAATGCTGACTGGCAATCTGGCTCCCTCCCATGGCAGCATTAAGATTGCCGGAATGGATTTAATTGACAACCCCATTGAAGCCAAAGCCAGAATTGGTTATCTCCCCGATACGCCGCCACTTTATAAAGAATTAACCGTTGATGAATATCTGAGTTATTGTGCTCAATTAAATCGAATTGCCAAAACTGCTGTTAAACAGGCTGTCAACATGGCTAAAGAACGTTGTGGACTGACCGAACACGGTAAGCGAGTGATCAATAACCTCTCAAAAGGTTATCAACAGCGAGTGGGAATTGCTCAGGCCATTATTCATTCTCCCGACATTGTCATTCTGGATGAACCCACTGTGGGCCTTGATCCCATTCAAATGATTGAAATACGCAAACTCATTAAGGAGCTGGGACAAACACATAGCGTCATGCTTTCAAGTCATATTCTCCCCGAAATTCAGGCTATCTGCGATAATGTCCAGATTATTAATCAGGGTAAACTGGTTTTTAACTCATCCATTGATCAACTCAATCAACATATGCAAACTCATACCTTACGTATGAGTTGCGCCAATCCCGTTGATATAACACAAATTGAGGCCTTAGATAGTGTCAGCAGCGTACAGCAAAATGGCAAAAATCTGATAGTGCATTGTTCTTTACAGGAAAGCTCTTTAAATGAAAATTCTTTACCAAAAGACCTGTCACAAGACAGCTCTCATGAAACTCAATTAACACAAGATGCAATTATTAAGACATCTCAGCAACTTATCACTCTGGCAAATCAGCAGCAATGGGGCTTATACGAAATTTTTCCCGAAAAACAGACACTCGAAGAGATTTTTATGTCACTCACCTGCGTTGAAACAGACTTTACTTCAGCTCATGAACAGGAGCAGGAGCAGAAAATTGATTAAGTTGATAGCATTACGCGAATTAAAAAGCCTGTTTTTATCACCGCTTGCCTGGGCAATGCTTGCCGTGATGCAGCTTATTATGTGCTATCAGTTTCTCACCCAGCTGGAAACCTATATGCAGCTGCAGGCCAAATTATCTGTTCTGGAAGAATCGCCCGGAATCACTGATCTGGTTATTGCTCCTTTATTAGGCGGTGCTGCCATTGTTTTATTACTGATTGTGCCCTTATTAACCATGCGCCTGATCAGTGAAGAGCAAAAGAACCAGACCTTACCACTACTCTTCAGCGCACCCATTTCCATGACACAAATTATTTTAGGCAAATATCTGGGGGTGCTGGGTTTTTTGCTTGTTTTAGTCATAATGATAGCTTTAATGCCTTTATCACTTTTATTGGGTGCCGCCATCGATCTGGGGCAACTGTTTTCTGCAGTATTAGGGCTCACTCTAGTTTTAGCATCCTTTGCCGCCGCAGGACTTTATATGTCAACACTGACCAGACAACCCGCCATTGCTGCCGTCAGCAGTTTTGGTCTGCTGCTCTTTTTATGGATTATAAACTGGGCTGATAGTGCTGAAATAAATGCCTCTCTTGCTGAGGATGGAGGAAACATTCTCCCCTGGTTTTCTTTATTAAATCATTTTGAGCCTTTACTTAAAGGTGTTTTTTCTACTGCAGATATTGCTTATTATCTCTTATTTATCTGCTTGTTTCTGGTTCTCAGTGTGCGTCGACTCGAACGCTTACGACTTCCACATTAAAGAGCACATTAAAGATAAGATTTATGGATATTAACAACAGCTCAACAAAACACTTAAAATGGCAGAACATCCTGTTTACAGTTTTGTTTTTAACCATCATTGGCCTGTTAGCTTTTTTAAGCAATCGCTATGTCTACCTGGCTGACTGGACTGTTAATAACCAGAACTCACTCAATGAAATCAGCCTGCAATTACTGGAAACGCTTGACGCCCCGGTGGAAATTATTTCTTATACAAACAATTCCCGTATCAAACAATCCGTACGAGAACTGATCGGACGTTACCAACAGCTTAAACCCGACATTTCACTTACCTTTATCAATCCCAATGCCGATCCAGAAAAAATTCGCAGTTTAAATATTGTGGTTGATGGCGAAATGATTGTCAGCTATCAGGGGCGGCAGGAACATTTAACTGAACTTTCCGAACAGGATCTGAGTAACACCATACACCGTCTTATGCGTGCCCAGGAACGCACCATTGTTTTCACTCAGGGACATGGCGAACGCAGTCCGGAACGTGAGGCTAACTTTGACCTGAACACTTTTACCCGCCACCTGATAAAGCAGGGGTTTTTAGTCGAAACTCTCAATCTGGCCAGGAAAATGAGTATCCCTGAAAATGTTTCTGTTTTAGTGATTGCAGGCCCGCAAGCGACATTTTTACCCGGTGAAGTTCGCCTGATTATAGACTATGTCAAAGCGGGTGGTAATTTGCTATGGCTGGGAGAACCATTACAAATCGAAAAAAATCAGCCTATGCACGGATTATTACCTCTCTCCGAATTACTGGGCATTGAATTTCTGGATGGTGTTGTGGTTGATCCCACCACCCAGCAATATGGCATTACCCGTCCAGATTATGCCATTGTCACAGACTATCCCCGACACCCTATTAACAATGGTTTTTCCACCGTGACCTTATTTCCTCAGGCTGCGGGAATTGAACGTCTGCCCACTTATCTCGATGGTGACGAAGAGGGTCATGAAATCAGTGATAAAGAAGAAGATAATGCCGAACAATCGCTAAAATCCCTGCCCTCATCCCTCAACAGACATTTTGACATGACCCCTTTTTTAACCACCATAGAACGCAGCTGGATTGAGACTTCACCATTAAAAGATCGTGTTCACTTCAGTGATCTTCTGGATATTGTCGGCCCAATTACCATTGGTATGGTATTAAGTCGTCAGATTGACAATGAGCTCACTCAAAAGAGCACTTCAAACAGCACCCCCCTGTCAAATAGTAAGGAGCAGCGCATTATTGTCATGGGTGATGGTGACTTCCTCTCAAATACCTTTTTGGGTAACGCAGGTAATTTGAGTATGGGCATGAATATTTTCAACTGGCTAAGCCATGATGAGCAATTTATTATCATTCCAACCCGTATTAAAGATGATATTGTCCTGGATCTATCACCCGTCGAGCTATCGCTGCTCGGTGGATTTTTTCTGTTTATTATACCCGGACTACTCATATTAACCGGCAGTATCATCTGGTTTAAGAGGCGTAATCGCTAATGATGCAGCACGCAACCCAGGTCAAAAGCATAGCAAAAACCAATGTCATTCTTGTTATTATTGTCATTCTTTTATCTCTTATCGCCTGGTATCAACCAGGACTGCATAAAACAGTGCTGCAATATTTGTCATCATTAAATGTAAAAGAAATTAATACGATTATTCTTGAACGCCGGGATATCGGTTCGATTAAGCTGAAAAAATACCAGAATGGCTGGTTTTTACAAGAGCCCTATCAGTTGCCTGCCAATCCCCAGCGAGTTAACACGGTGACAGCACTTGCCCGGAAACGCAGTTATTCACAATTTAAAGCCAATGAGAGTGATTTAGCCCGTTATCACCTGGCAAACCCTCTCGTGTCAATCTGGTTTAATGAGAGAAAATTTGCTATCGGCAGTGAAGATCCCATCAATCGTCAACGCTATGCTATGGACATTAATGATAATATCCTCTCAGGAAACAACACCATTCATTTAATCAATGGGGCTATTTTTTATCAATTGAGAGCCAATCTGGACACCTTTATTTCACCTGCACTTTTACCACCTCAGTCGAGTATTAAGCGTATTATCTGGGCTGATAAAAATCTAACCATAGCCAATGGTCGCTGGCAATTAACACCTGAGTCACCCGGTACCCCATCTGATAGTATTGCCCAATTTATTCAATATTGGCAGCAAACTCAGGCAAGCAGAGTTGAAACCAATGTATCTCTCTCAATTACTAATGCTGAACTACTGAAAAGCCCAAGTATCAAAATAAGCTTTTCCCCCTTTGGCAGTACTGATTCTACAATAGATACAATCCACTATTTAATCATTCAAGATGGTGAAAAAATCAAACTTTTACGTACTGATATTCAGGTGGCATATTGGATTAGTCCTCAAATACTAAAAAACCTCACTGAATTCCTGCCTTCAGAATTATCGAAAAAGTGACTATTACAGGCAAATTATTAATGACTGGAATAAGAGAAATTCATACAGAAATGTGCTCTAAATCACTCATTTTCAATAAAAAGTGTGAATAATTTAATACTTTCAAGCTCTTGAACTTGCTTTAGAGAAATTACCTGACTATTATTAGTATATGTTTATCAATCTCTGGTCTATTTAGCTCTGTTTTATAGAACGGTTTTATAGAACTTTGGTTCATTAAGATTTGGATCATTAAGAGAAGTTTCAAGCAGATTTTTTAAATAAGTAAAAAAGCAAGTGGGAAAATAATGAAAACAACAATAAAAGCGGTGCTGTTTACAATACTACTATCTATGGCATCGGTCAGTTTTGCTGAATATGGCTATTATGACGATGAGCAGTTAGATGATCAGGAAGTTATAGTGGATCTATTATTAGTGCGTCCATTAGGGCTTGTCGGCAGTGTTGTGGGCTTAGCAGTTCAAGGTGTTGGTCTGCTCTTCAGCGTGCCTGGGGAAAATTATGCGGAGACAGGTGTGATACTGGTTGAAGATCCTTTAAATTACACTTTCAACAGACCTCTGGGCCGTTTTGAAAATAATTAATTCGAACCACCAATAAAGTCTTAATTTCTTCAATACAGCTTAACTCTCTGTAGTCGCCTGAATCATGCCTGAATTGCCTGAAGTTGAAACCACACTCCAGGGAATTTCTGCGCACGTCCTGAATTCCCCTGTTACCCAAATCAACATCAGAAATGCCCGGCTACGCTGGCCCGTTCCAGATGAACTTGCAGCTCAGCTATTACAGCAGAGCATCACTGACATTAAACGTCGGGCTAAATACCTCTTATTCTTCACTGACCAAGGCACACTTATTATTCATCTGGGTATGTCTGGCAGTCTTAGGATCACAGCACCTGAAGCCGCTTATGATAAGCACGATCATGTTGAGTTTTGCTTTGCTAATGGCAAGGCCCTGCGTTTAAAAGATCCTCGACGTTTTGGTGCAGTTCTATGGACCACGGCTCCTATTGAAGAGCACCCCTTACTGAGTCATCTTGGCCCTGAACCCCTGTCAGAAGATTTCAATGCAAGCACTCTGTTTAAATTGTCCAGAAAAAAAACAGTTGCTGTTAAACAATTTATTATGAACAGTAAAGTAGTGGTTGGTATTGGTAATATTTATGCCAATGAAGCACTCTTTGCCAGCGGCATTCATCCCAAACGCGCTGCGGGTAAAATCAGTAAACAACGCTACGAGAAACTCTGTATTGAAAGCAAACGAATACTCGAACAGGCTATCTCACAGGGTGGTACCACGTTAAAAGATTTTGTCGGCGGGACAGGAAAACCCGGCTATTTCAAGCAGGAGCTGCTGGTTTATGGCCGTAAAAATCAGCCCTGTGTTCAATGTCAGAAACCACTCAAAGAAATCAGATTGGGGAATCGCAGTACCGTGTACTGCACTAATTGCCAGAAATAAAGCGCCTGTAGAGACTGTAAAATGAGCTTACTTACTCATTGCCTCCAGATATTTTGCCTCCATGCTTGAATACTCAGCTTCCAGTTTGACAAATTTTTCTTTAAATTCATTATTATTTGTCAGTTGTCCTTCCAGCTCCTTAATTCGATTGCTTTGCAGCTGGTTATCGTCTTCAAGCCCTGTAATGCAACTCATAAGCTCTTTACTTTCCTGAGAAAAGCGGGCGATCATTGCTTCTTTTTCTGCCACTGTTTGTTTTCCTTCAGCTGAACCTGCTCCAGCCCCACCACTTTGTTCCTGCAATTGATTTCTTAAATTTGTAATTTCAGAAGTTAAGGTCTGTATTTCCATATCCATTGTTTCAATACACATTTCAGCATCTTTCAAGTTGCGCGAAATCGTTTCAATTCCTGCACTGAGTTCTTCTGCTTTTGGTGGTTTAGCGCTGCCATCAGACATGCGACTTTGTAATTTCCAGATATCTTCAAATTGTTGGGAAATCTGACTTTTCAAGCGTTTAATTTCATCTTTACGCTCATTGATAATGGCCTCACTATAATCCATAGAATTAGCAACACTGCCATGATGCTGTTCTTTATCCATGCCAATCATTTGACCCATTTGCAGATAATGAGTCTTATTTTTTTCAATAATTTGTCTGATAGTATCAAAATTATCACTACCCTCGGACAATTCTAAAATTTGTTGGTTTAAGCCCTCAATGTCGGCAACACTTTGGCTTAATTTACTTTGCAAATCAAAATAAAGCTGCTTGAATTTTTCCAGATTTTCAATACGTTTACTGGCATTTTCGAGTTGTGCTTTTAAACTATCATCGTCAGTTTCATTTGAAATAGATTCATTTGAAATAGATTGTGCGCCCATATTCTGCTTTGCCAAAATGGGTTCAAGGTAGTTCTGAAAAAGTGGTGTCAGTTCATTTTTAATTTTTGTCCAGGTCGTCTCGGGATCATTACTATTTTCCAGCGCACTTAATTCAGCAATGATTGTCTGGAAGCCGGCAATGAATACAAATTTTTCAACTGAAGGCACATCACTGGCATCAGCATCCTCCTCTTCAGTTGGTGCAATTTCATTACCAAATTGAGCTTGATATTGTTCACGAACGTGTTCAATTAGAGCATTTAACAGCTCCAGGATCCTCTCCTGATTTTGTTCATCTTCTCTTTCCTGCAGTTTTTTCTTTAACTTCTTAATCATCTCTTTGAGAGAATCTGAATAATTTTTTAACTTTTTGCGGTCTCTTAGGACAACAATAATCACAGCACCCAGTACGCCAATGATTACTAATCCAATTTCACCTAATAATGTCCAATAAACCGGAGATATTCCCATTACTTAACTCTTCACTTTTGTTTCTTAATACAGGACAGGGCAGAGTATGAAATAACAATACTGCCGCCAGGCACATTTATAAAATATATCGACAAATCAGATAATTACTTTAGAATCTTAACAAATTTATCATTAACTTTAAGAATAGAAGAATATCCAGACTTATTCAAGCAGCCTTTCCTTTTGAGGCAATGCGGCATACAGATGCCACTTTCTTTATACATTGTTTTTGTATATTATTCCTTCTCTATTAAACGCTTTGGAATTGATTTGTATGTTTGATGAAGTGAAAGATTATTACGGTAAAGTATTACAATCCTCTGGTGACTTGAAGACCGATGCCTGTTGCACAGATACTGATATGCCTGACCATTTAAAACTGGCCATGAGTAAAATTCATGCCGAAGTGGCTTCGCGTTACTATGGCTGCGGGCTGGTACGCCCTCAAAAACTGGAAGGCATGCGTATTCTGGACCTGGGAAGCGGTTCCGGACGTGATTGTTATATTCTTTCTCAGCTTGTCGGCGAAGAGGGTTTCGTACTTGGTGTTGATATGACCGATGAGCAGTTAGATGTCGCCAATAAATACATTGATTATCACACCGAAGCCTTTGGTTACAAAAAACCCAATATTGCTTTTAAAAAAGGCTATATTGAAAAGCTCGATGAACTGGAGCTGGAAGATAACAGCTTTGATATCATTGTTTCTAATTGTGTCATCAATTTGTCACCGGATAAAGAAGCTGTTTTAAGAGAAGCTTATCGTGTATTGAAGCCAGGCGGTGAGCTCTATTTTTCTGATGTTTATAGTGATCGGCGGGTACCTGAAAATCTGGTCAAAGACCCGGTATTATACGGTGAGTGCTTAAGTGGCGCATTGTATTGGAATGACTTTTTAAATCTTGCCAAAAAATGTGGTTTTCATGATCCCAGACTGGTTGAAGATCGCCCATTAGCCATTGATAACGCTAAAATTGAAAAACTCATTGGCCATATTGATTTTTACTCTGCCACTTATCGCCTGTTTAAATTAGACGCTCTGGAAAGTGCCTGTGAAGATTATGGCCAGTCGGTTGTTTATAAGGGAACAATTTCTCACCATGAAGAATTATTTATTCTGGATAAACATCATGCCATTGAAAAAGGACGACACTTTCCTGTCTGCGGCAATACCTGGCGAATGTTGCAGGAAACCCGCTTTAATGCGGACTTTGAGTTTTATGGTGACATGAACAAACATTTTGGTATTTTTGCAGACTGTGGAACGACCTTACCCTTTGATAAATCCAAATCTGGCAGCAACTCTGGGAATGACAACTCTGGTGGCAGCTGTTGCTGATATCTGTTGCTATTACCTATCGAAGAAATGTGCTTTTTTTTCAAAGTAGGCTATGATTACTTGTACTAGCTGCCTGAAAAATAGAATTAACTATTAGCCGGCTATTAATAAAAAGAAAAGGTATTTAAGTCATTGATGCTATCACGCTTCCTTCCAATAAAATGTAAAGCCTATGGCATGACTGATACAGGTCGAGCTAGAAAACATAATGAAGACAATATACGCTTAAATCCTGATAATACACTGTTCATCCTGGCAGATGGAATGGGTGGGCATCAGGCGGGTGAAATTGCCAGCAAAATGGCGGCAGATATTGTCGAGAACGCTCTGACAAACCAGTCAAAATCAAGTAATTCATCAATGAGTGATGTTGAGTTCCCTGAAGTAACAGAAATAACTGCCGCAATTGAAGAAACTAACCTTAAGATCAATCAGGCTAATACTGATCGTGGTCTTCGTGAAGGCAAGGGGATGGGAACCACAATTGTGGGCTGCTGGTATTTACCGGAAAAGAAAATGTCGGTAATTTTTAACGTAGGTGACAGCAGAGCATATTCTTATTATAAGCAGGAACTCACTCAAATAAGCACCGATCATTCATTACTGCAACTCTGGAAAGACAAGTGTTTTGAAGGTGATAAGCCGGCAGCCAATGTGTTAACAAAAGCATTAGGTCCTTATCCGGAAGTTGCCCCTGATGTGTCTCTCTACCCGGCGAAAAAAGGTGAGAAATTTTTACTCTGTTCCGATGGTCTGACAACAATGGTCAGTGATGAAAAAGTGCTTGATCTGCTGATCAAATACGAACGTTCACCCGAAAAAATCCCTCAACAATTAGTTATTGAGGCAAATTTAGCAGGCGGTGAGGACAATATTTCTGTCATTCTCATTGAATTCCGCTGAGAAAGGCACTATACCGGCGGTTTTTCAAACCGCAGAGTAGTCAACTCATTTTGAAATATGCCTATTAATCTAATATTGTCCATTAGAATAAAAACACTCAGCATTACCCTCAAAGCCTGCAGTCAATAAACTAATTCTGCCGAGGGACATAAGATACCCAGCGTGCGCCTTCAACAATTCGTGCATTATTGTTTGAATCGGTTACTGTCACAGAATGATCACCATTAACAATGACACTGACAATACCATCATCATCATTTGAAATTCTTGTGCCATCTTCAAGGTCGCAGCCCCAAACCTGTATCGAACGTTTTTTACCTTTTCTAGCCATTATTTTATCTCCAATTTGAATATCATACTATTTTACTTGGTTATTATAATAATTACTAGCTTGCTCTAAGTCAATGAAATTTTTATTTAGTTTTCATAATTGATAATGAATTTTATTCATACTGCTAAAATAATATCAAATTACTGATTTCTATAGGATAATAGGCAGAAATGTATTGTTAATACACTGAAATTGTGCTGTTATACATAATTAAATCTCTAAATCATCCACCTCATCCACTATTGAATTGTTAACTGATAATAAATTCTATGGCTATAAATCCTGATCCTTCACTTCTTGGCATCCTTTACTGGATAACCCTGTTCGCTGTGATTGTTTCTTCAACTTCGGGCGTATTAAAGGCAGGTTTTCAAAAATTTGATCTGTTTGGCGTGATGATCATTGCCGTTGCAACCGGATTGGGGGGAGGTTCGCTGCGAGACATGTTATTGGACCGTGATGTGTTCTGGATCCATGAACAGTCATTTTTTATTGCCTCACTTGGCAGTGCCATTATTATTTTCATAACAGCACGCCTGATCACTATTTCTCCCCGGCTCTTTCTAATACCCGATGCTGCCGGCTTAGCAACCTTTGGCATTGCAGGTACTCTGGTTTCATTAATGGTTGGTGCCCCCTGGCTGATCGCCAGTTTTATGGGGGTAATGACGGGAACAATGGGTGGTATTTTTCGTGATTTGTTATGCAATGAACAGCCGATTGTATTCCAAAGTCCACTCTATGCCACCGTGTCATGGATTGGCTCATTGCTGTTTATTGTCTTACTGCATTTTCAGCTGGATGTAACCTCCGCAGCACTCATTGCTGGTCTGAGCATTTTTTTTTCACGACTCCTGGCTATTCGGTTAAATATTTGCCTGCCAAAATTCCGTTTCAAATCATGAATTAATAGCTGATATTAATTCAAAATGGCATTAAAAATATCACGCACCATGAAATTTATTTGTAATTATTCAGCATATTATTTATAAAAAGCCTGTGGTTGCTTGTTTTTTTAACTTTGATTGTCTGAACGAAGTGGTTTCTCAAAACAGAAAGCAAAGTCAAAAAAATAAGTGACCATAGGCTTAACACGGGTAATTAATAAATACACACTGAATGGTTACATTTATTTCACAAAAATCAGCCCTGATATTTTTTTATCAACGCCTCAGATGCCAGAAATTTAAGTTTTTGCATTAATTTTAATTCATGCTGTTGAATAACGAGTTCACCTGACTTGAAGCGATCACCATAAAACAAACCAATTGCTTTCTTTTTTACTATAACAGGTAAAACAATGAAGCTCTCTGCCTCAATAATTTGTTGGTACCATGCTGGAATTTTCTTTAATATTTTCTCATCCTGAGTATCAGCAATAAGAATATCAGCACCTTTTTTTAAAGCGAGATGAAACACATCGGGCTTATATTTCATTGGAAATTGAAACTGAGCTAAAAACGCATTATTAATACCATAACCAAATTTACCTTCCATTGACTTCTTTTTATGATTGACCATGCAAACCACAGCATGATCAAACTGGAATGCTCGCTGCATCACTTCCAGACAAAGGCGGAAAACATCAGTCACACTATAGTCACCCGTTAGCATGGCACTGATATCATCAATACCCGCGTTTAATATTGCTTCAGGAGCAAAATTTTCTGCATTCTTAAGTTTTTCTTTTGACTGCTTATCTGAGGTATTCCCCTTTACTTTCTCATTAATTTCTTTATTTGAGAGCTTTTCTGTACTTTCCAAAACTATGGTTTTATCAATCAGGCTTTTATCAACCACAGTTTTCTCTTCTATTTCTTCACTATTCAGTCCCTGGATAATGGATGATTTAGACATATTGATGTTTAAGATTGAATTGAGATCAATTAAGTCTTCTTTTGCCTGATCAGCCAAAGAAACCAGGTCTTGATCATTTAAGTTTAACTGAGGAGTGTATTGACGCCATAATTTAACCGCTTTTTTTCGCCAGTTATCTGAGTCATTATCTTTTTCAATAAGGCCTGTTAGTTCATTAGATAAACTACTGATGGCATGCATTTTTTCTTCTTTATTCAGCTGCAGACGTTTACTATTTACTTTTGTATTGTAAGGATTGATAGTATTAACAATATAGTGGGGTAATTCCCATTCTTTAGCAATGGCCGTACCCAGGCGGGGATAAGGGACACCCAGTACCTGGGTCGCTGCATCTTCTTCACTTATGCCATCTTCCTCAACCAGTTTTTCAATCTCCAGAGATTCTTCATTAAAATAAAAAATGGCTAATAGCTTGCCAAGATTATGAAATATACCGCTTAGAAAAACTTCTTCCTTATTGTCCAAGTGTGATTTATCAGCAAGATTCTTGGCAAAAACACCGCTGTATAAAGAAGACACGACATGATCTTTAAGTTGTTTTGCCTGACCTTTATCATGCAGATGATCAATCAATATTAAGCTCACTGCAATGGAACGAATGGCATCAAATCCCAGCATCATGACTGCACGTGAGATGGTTTTTACCTCACCACCACTACGGCGATAATAAGCAGAGTTGACAATTTTCAAAATTTTATTAGTCAGGGCAAAGTCTTCCACAATAGCACCTGCTAATGCATCAAAGCCTTTTTCATCTTCATCCACAATTTTATTAATTTTAAATAAAGACTCTGATAGAGCAGGGAAATCTTTCTTCCGTTTCATTCGTCTCAGTAAAAATTCAATGGTCGCGTCCTGTGCTTTACTGGACTGCGTGACACTGGCCCCATGAGATTCCAGATACTCATCAATAGCTGCATTAAATTCCGTTGTGCTGTGATAGCGATTATCCAGTTTTTTATCAATGGCTTTTAAAACAATACTTTCAAATTGAGCATCAATATCTGAATTGATTCTTGATGGCGGCGGCAAGGTATCATTGAGAACTTTATTGATAATCTGCTTAATATTGTTACCAGCAAAAACCGACCTACCCGTTAACATTTCATAAAGGATAATGCCCAGGGCATAGGCGTCATTACTGGCCGTAATGGTTTGTTTTCTAATATACTCAGGCGGCATATATCGAGGTGTTCCAAAAAAACCATCTGTTTTTGATTTCTGCGTCGAAAGTACACGAGCAATACCGAAATCCATCACCTTGGGTATGTTTTCATCATTAATCAAAATATTGGCAGGCTTTAAATCACAATGGATAATATTTTGCTGATTAGCATGACTGATGGCTTCAATGACTGGTTTTAATAATGCTAAGGCTTTTTTCACTTTCATGATGCCGTTTTGCTTCATAACATCTGAGAGTAACTGACCGCTGACATATTCAAAAACAAGATAGGGATTTTGCTTGTCATCTTCACCTGCCTCATAGATTGAGACAATGTTGGGATGCACCATTTTACTAATGGTGCGAGCTTCCTTGAGCAGCATATCTTTGGTATCAGCGGCATTGCTCATTTTAGAAAAATGAAGGGATTTTATAGCAACATTTCTTTGTAAAACAGGATCGATAGCAAGATGAACAACGCCTTGAGTACCTTTTCCTAATTCTCTGACCTGATTAAATCGACCTATCTTTTTAGCCACGCTTTTTTGTAATATCCTTTTTTTAATAGCCATGAATAAAACTAATAATATTATCCTCTAACTATAGATAGTTTAGAACAAATGTCAAAGTCACCCTGCGGAGTCACCTTACATCTATAGACAAACATAAAACATTTCTTGACAAAAATTAACTTTTGAAGCAACCTGTAAATATGAATATTTTCAACGCACATTTTTTTCGAGTTATTCTCAAACCTATGCTCAAACCAGGAACACTTCCTGTCACTCATGTGAGTCGCTGGAATGTAAACCTTTGGCTTGTGAGACGCTTACATGTGAATTTCTCACATATAAAAAGGGATCTGTGCACTTTTCATATGACTGGTTCATATTTAGATTATCCGTAACATCTAAATACTCAATATAACAAATAAGTTATAACCCATTTTCGAAAAGCCACAGATAAAAAATCTGTGGCTTTTTTTTTGCACCAGAGATGGTCTTATACTTCGCAGCACAAGGATGTGTACCCCAATGGCACTTCCTGCTGGGCAATGATTGGCTGAAAAAATGAAAACTAACAATACAATACTTATTATTATCGCTTATTTATTGATGATCATTATCTGGTCAACAACACCTCTGGCAATCAAGTGGAGTTCTCAGGGAATTGATTTTGTTACCGGCGTATCAGTACGTATGTTTATTGGTGCGAGTCTGGCTTTAACACTGGCTTTAATATTGTATAGAAGGATTCCTATGCATAAAAAAGCACGTCAGGTTTATCTCGCCTCGGCTTTAGCTATTTATGGCGCAATGATGATGGTTTACTGGGGTGCTCAGTTTATCCCGTCGGGTTTAGTCTCAGTGTTATTTGGTTTAACACCCATTATCACCACGGGTTTTGCTCTTTATTTACTGCGCTCTGAATATTTTAGTTTAAACAAATTCATTGGTGCATTCATGGGGATCATGGGACTGGCGGTTATTTTTATTGATAGAATCAGCCTTGGCGGACAGGCTCTGTTCGGCATTGCAGCGGTATTAGCCTCTGTCACATTACATGCTGGAAGTGCTGTCTGGATCAAGCGTCTTAACGAACCATTACCGGCATTGATTGTCACCACGGGCGGCCTGATCTATTCAATGCCCCTATTTATATTAAGCTTTGCTTTGTTTGCCGATCCATTTCCAGAACAATTGCCCAGCAGAACACTCTGGTCTATTATTTACTTAGGTGTCATGGGTTCAGTTGTCGGCTTTGTCAGCTATTATTTTGTGTTATCCAGATTGTCGCCTTCAACCGTCGCTCTGGCAACTTTGATTACACCGATTTCAGCACTGCTTCTGGGAAAATGGTTTAATAGTGAAAGCATTACTGTCTCTATTTTCATAGGAACAGCACTTGTTTTATCCGGATTAATCGTGCATCAATTTTATGAACCCTTTATTAAAAGAATAAAGTAAAAACATTTGTAATTATTCAGCGTATTATTTACAAAAAGCCTGTGGTTGCTTATTTTTCTGACTTTGATTGTCTGAACGAAGTGAGTTCTCAAAGTCAGAAAAACAAGTGACCATA
>JAPVVU010000015.1 GCA_028571885.1 Gammaproteobacteria bacterium
ATTTATCAAACTTAGCTTCTTCTTCCAGAGCCTTGGTCAAAGAATTAATTTGTTGTTTGTTGTAATTACCATCCAGCAGGTCCTGCATATAGTCAGAATCTAAATCAACAATCAGTCCATTATTAGTGGCATTGTTAAGAGAACGGTTCAAAGCAAAAAGTTGTTCTTCTGTTAACTCTGCAATCTGTTCAGGTAATATTTCTTTTTCTTTTACCAGGTTAGTCTCTGCTTCCTTGAAGGCCTCTTCAGTATCAGCAACAGCCTGTTCAAGTGCTTTATACTCGTCACTATCAGGATCGGCAGTGGAATTATCCAGTTCTTCTTCAGCATCTTTCCAATCTTGTTCAGCAGCATCAACTAATTCTTCCTGCCAGCCAATTAATGTCTCTTCAAGACGTACGGGATCATCAAATTTTTTGCCATCTGTGACTGCTGCATCGACAGCTTCTTTTTCTACGTCAGTGACCTGTTCTTGTTCTTGCTCCGCTTCTTCTGCATAAACCGCTGAAAATGATGCGCCGCCAATCATTGCTGTTGCAACTAAAGCTGACAGTAATTTTTTCTTATACATAATGAATCTCCAAAACACATTAATAAAATAACTTCATGGTGAAATATGCCACTCTGTTTGTCACAGATTGAGCAATTTTTATACAATAAATAATAGCATGTCTTCACCATTTTCAAAGTAGTTTTATCCTTACAAATTAACATAATTCAATTTTTGACGTCTTTAATGTGGAAATTGTGACCAACTATACATTTACCAATAATGATCCTATTATTATTGGTTATCATACATCCATCAAGGGAGTTACTTCATGTTTAAGTCTATTCTTCTATCATTGTTCATGACCAGTCTGATCTTATCACCTATGGCCTATGCCAAAAAAGATAAGGACAATAAGGGCCCCAATGACATGGCCTATGAAAAGGCCAGCGATAAATCTTCATTTAATCGTGATACTGATGACTACAATAAAAAATCTAAAGAGAAAAAAGAGAAAAAACAAAAAAATAAAGGAAAGAAAAATAAATGAACGCCTAAATGACAGCACAAAAGCTGTCATTGTTTAGCTCTTCAACTTTCTTTATTAACACTCACCAGGTAATAAGCCAGCTGCCCTGCCTTTTTCTCTTTAATAATTGTCCAATTATCAGGTAATTGGGGCAGTTTGGTCTTTTTTTCTATTTCAATATAAATAATTGCCCGCTCAGATAAACAATTTGCTTTATCCAGAAGATCACAAAACACGGGCACCAGCTGTTGATTAAATGGCGGGTCAAGAAAAACAATATCAAATGTTTTTTGGGGAATTGGGGGGATAGAGCCTTCAGCTGTTTTTAATACAGAGCCTTCAGCGGTTGCTTGTGCTTGTAGTGAAGAGCAAGAGCCTTCAGCGGATTTTAGCAAAGAGCCTTCAGCCGTTCGTAACAAAAAGTCACGCGCATCCATTTGCATCAGCCGGGCATTATCAACCCCCAGCAGTTCAAGGTTCTGACGAATCATTCGAATGGCCTGGGGATTTTTATCAATCATTACGACTTCACCGGCATAACGAGAAAGTGCTTCCAGCCCCAAAGCACCACTGCCGGTAAACAGATCTAAACAGCGCGCCCCGGCAATGTCACTCTGCAGCCAGTTAAACAAGGTTTCACGCACCCGATCCATGGTTGGACGCAAACCTTCACCATCAGCAAAGCTGAGCTTTCGTCCACGCCACTGACCACCGATTATCCTTAATTGATTAGCCTTTGCTTTCTTCAAGCACTTTACCTTTGTCAACAGTGCCTTTGTCAACAGTACCTTCATCTGCCTGAGCTTTGCCAGAAAGAGTCTCAACATCAGGCCCGACAATAATAGTGACCATTTTTTCCGGATGAACACGGCGCTTATAAGCTGATTTGATTTGCTCTAATGTAACGGCTTCAATATGGGCATTGTATTTATCCAGATAATCCAGCGGCAACTCATAAAAACCAATCACTGCCAGATTTTCAACAATGTCCTTATTGCTTGCCTGACGCAATGGAAAACTGCCGGTAATATTCAGCTTGGCTTCATCCAGTTCTTCTTTCGTTGGGCCCTGTTCAATAAATTGCTGTAGATTTTCTTCAACCAGTTTAAGGGCTTCCTCTGTTGAACTTTTCTTGGTGGTAAAACTGAATTGATAAGGACCTTGTGCATGCATAGGCACTAAATAACTACCGATGCTATAGGTCAGACCTCTTTTTACCCGAACCTCTTTCATTAAACGAGCACTAAAACCACTGCCGCCAAGAATATGATTACCCACATAGAGGGCATATAAATCCTCATCGCCTCGTTTTAGAACAGGCTGTCCCATTAGAACCGTTGTTTGAGTGGAGGGATGATTTTCTCTGATCACAATTGCTTCTGTGTTTTGACTGGCCGAAGGTAATTGGGCAGCCTTTTCACCCACAGGTAAAGCAGTGGAAATTTTTTCGGCATAATCCTGAGCCTGAGCTTCTGTTAAATCACCAACTATTGCCAGTACGACATTTTTTGCCACATAAAATTGTTTATAATAAGCCACCAGGTCTTTTTGCTGAATCACTTTGAGGCTCTGTCGATTACCTGCTGGCGGTGTGCCATAAGGATGAGACTTATAAAGGGATTCATAGAAAAGACGAGAGGCTTTTTTAGAGGGCGTTTGATCCGCATAATCTAATGCCACCAGCATTCTGGCACTTTCGCGCTGTAGTGCTTCCTCGGGAAAAGAAGCCGTTGCCAGAATTTTAGTCAATAACTCTAAAGCACTATCACGCTGCTGCTGGTAACTCAGGGTACGCAGATTAACTATAGCCATATCACGATAGCTGCCATTACCGTATTCAACACCCAAAGAGGCAAACTGCTCGGCAATCTGATCCGCACTTAAATCAGATGTGCCCTCAAAAATCAGACCATTGGTTAATTTGGCTAAACCTGCCAGTACAGTGCCATTATCTGACTTAAAATTACCATCTCTTGCACCACCTGCATCAAAAATAAGTCTAAAATCAATCATAGGCAGACTATCAGCCTGTTGATAAAGCACTTTCATACCATTGCTGGTGAACCACTGAGTTATTTTGCCCACTTTTACTCGTTGTTGCACACTTTCTTTAGCGGACACTTCACTCGCACTGCTGATAGAAATACTTAACAATGACATCACAGCAATAGTGAGCAGACTCAAAGCGGTTATTTTTTTTATTCCTGTCATAATTCTTGTCATACTAGTTATCATCTTAATTCACCTGCTCCAATTGCTGCTCTTTATCCATTATTTCACCCGCTTGTTTTTTTATGGGTTTAAGCGTAGCAACGGTCAGTGTTTGAGGTACAAAATATTTTTTGGCCACCTGCTGTATCTGTTCTGCTGTCACCGCCTGAATCTGCTCAACATATAGGCGTTCTTTTTCCCAGCCTATGCCAACAGTTTCTGCAATGCCTATTTTCATACCCTGATAAAACATTGAATCCTGCTCATAAACGGCTGAAGATATCACTTGTGCTTTAACACGATTCAATTCAGCATCAGTCACCCGGTTATTTTTAATATCTTCCAATTCATTTAACAAAGCGGTTTCCAATTGTGCCGTGGTCATACCTGTTACCGGGATACCATCGAGTAAAAACAATGTCTGTATTCTGTCATTCATTGAATAACCCGCTCCTGCAGAAGTCGCAATTTTACTGCCCCGGATTAAATTTTTACTGAATCGGGCGCTATCACCACCATCCAGTATGCCCGCTAATAAATCGAGTGCATAAGGCTCCCACTTTTCTGTTGCGGTATTAATAACCGGCACTTTATAACCCATAACCATATAGGGCAGTTTGGCTTCAAGCTTCATCTCGATTCGCTTACCCCCTTTTTGTTCTCGTTCAAGCCGAGGTTTCAGGGCAGTAATATCAAAAGGTTTTAATGGACCAAAATATTGTTTGGCCAGTTTAAAAACGGCATCTGGCTCAACATCTCCCACCACCACGACTGTGGCATTATTGGGTGCATAATAGCGTTGATACCATGTATTTAAGTCATCCACAGTCATATTTTTTAAATCATCCATCCAGCCTATGGTGGGATTATGATAACCGCTATTATCAAAGGCTGTGGCATGGAACTGCTCATAAGTCAGCGATTGTGGTTTATCCTCAGTACGCCAGCGACGCTCTTCCATCACCACCATCACTTCTTTAGCAAATTCTTCTTTTGGCAGTACCAGACCTCTCATTCGATCAGCTTCCAGTTCAAAACTGACTTTCAGCCTGCTTTTTTCCAGTTTCTGGTAATAGGCGGTGTAATCTTTGGAAGTGAAAGCATTGTCTTCGCCACCATTACGAGAGATGATTTTATTAAACTCACCTGCCGGGTATTTTTCTGTTCCTTTGAACATCATGTGCTCAAGAACATGGGAAACACCCGTGGTTCCGCCACTTTCATAGCTTGAACCCACCTTGTACCATACCTGTGAAATAACAACAGGTGCCCGATGATCGGGTTTAACAATGATTTTTAAACCATTTTCCAGTGTTATTTCACTGATCTGTGAGAGTTGCCTGCCCTGTTCATTAGCACCCCTGTCATTTGCAAAGAGGGGCTGAATCAGACAAAACATCACTAAAGCACTGAACAGGCTTTGGTGAATAATAGTTTTCTGAAAAACCATGCTGGAAAGACGTTTTACTGCCTGTTTAAACTCTCTATTCTCTGCTGTATTTCCCATCATTAAGTTCTTCTCTTCCTATTGCTTAGCTGCTGATATTAAAATATTGTGTACTTGTATAAAATCTAGGATAATATGAAGCTATTTTACTTTAATGTCCATCATTTAGACATAAGTCTTTAACCAAATTGTTTGTTAATTATAAAGTATCGCCTATCCCATGTTTAGTTTTATAAAGCGTAATAAAGAGACCATCAAGAAGCAAAACAGTTCCGCTGATTTGCCTGAATCTTCTGAACAGGTTAGTAGTCCTGACTCTATTGACAACCTTGAGGGTGATAGCAGTCTTGAACTTGCTAACAGTCCTGAACTTACTAACAGTCCTGAACTCGCTAACAGCGAGGCAACAAAAAAAGGATTATTCGGTCGTTTAAAACAGCGTCTGAGCAAAACCCGCAGTTCCATTACCGATGGTATCAGTAATGCCATTTTGGGTAAAAAGGAAATTGATGACGATCTGCTTGAAGATATAGAAACTCAATTATTAATCTCTGATATGGGTGTCGAAGCCAGCATGTCTATCATTGACAGCTTAACTGATCGGATTTCCCGCAAGCAATTATCCGATGCAGATTCTCTCTTTGAAGCCCTTGAAGAAGATATGAATGCACTCTTAGAGCCTGTTGATATTCCTTTTGTTGTTGATACCAGCAAGCGCCCTTATGTGATTCTTATGGTTGGCATCAATGGTGCGGGTAAAACCACCACCATCGGTAAGCTGGCCAAAAAATTTCAGCACGATGGCTATTCAGTCATGCTGGCTGCCGGGGATACCTTTCGTGCAGCTGCCGTAGAGCAACTGCAGGTTTGGGGTGAACGCAATGATATTCCAGTCATTGCCCAGCACACTGGAGCCGACTCAGCTTCTGTCATTTATGATGCCATTCAAGCAGGTAAAGCACGCAATATTGATATAGTCATTGCCGATACTGCGGGCCGGTTACATACTCAATCTAACCTGATGGATGAATTAGCTAAAGTAAAACGTGTTGCCTCTAAAGTGGATGCCAGTGCCCCTCATGAAGTGATGCTGGTGGTCGATGCCGGCACTGGACAGAATGCATTAAATCAGGCTGAAGAATTTAATAAAACAGTTGGTTTGAGTGGTATTACGGTAACAAAACTGGATGGTACAGCAAAAGGTGGTATTATCTTTGCTATTGCAAAGAAACTCGTCATTCCCATTCGTTTTATCGGTGTTGGCGAGAGTATTGATGATCTCAGGCCATTTAATGCCAAAGAGTTTGTCAGTGCACTTTTGAGTCGGGATAGTTCTTAATCCCTCCCTTTAAAAAAAGGGGAGCGTAAGATAAAAAAGCTTAAGTTAACAGCACTGCCCACTTAGGGCGCCATGCAAAAAAACAATAATAACAATGGTTTTTCTATGATTTTGTTTGATCAGGTCAGCAAGCGATATAAAGGTGGCAATGAAGCACTCAGCAAGGTGAATTTTCACCTGCATCCAGGTGAAATGGCTTTTTTAACCGGTCATTCTGGTGCCGGGAAAAGCACCCTGCTGAAACTCATCGCTCTGATTGAACGGGCCTCAACCGGCAATGTTATTGTCGGCGGCAAAAATCTCAATAAAGTCAGCAAACATACTCTGCCCTATTTACGCCGTAATATGGGTATTATCTTTCAGGATTACCAATTACTTTATGACAGAACAGTCTTTGATAATGTTGCTTTGCCGCTCATTATCAGCGGTTTTTCATCACGCGAAGTCAAAAAACGTGTCCATGCAGCGTTGGATAAAGTCAGCTTATTACGCTTTGAAAAAAAATACCCTGTCACCTTGTCTGGTGGTGAGCAGCAACGGGTCAGCATTGCCCGGGCAGTTGTCAATAAACCCGCCCTGCTGTTAGCCGATGAACCCACTGGTAATCTGGACCATGACCTGTCCCGTGAAATTATGGATTTATTTATGGCTTTTAACCAGGTTGGCGTCACGGTACTGATTGCAACCCATGATATTCCTCTGATCAAGCAACTCGATAAACGCATCATTCAACTAAACCATGGCCGGCTAAACCATGCTCAACAAGGACATGATCCGTTGATAACAGCAGGTGATGAGTCATGACACAAATAAATGTAAGTGAAGTCAGCTCCGTCCAGCTGCGCCAGCTAAAACCCCGCTTTTCTTCACGTTTTAAAGAATTTTTTGTGCGCCATCTGCAAGTCTTTTTCTATTCTTTGGGTTTATTAAGCCGTGCACCTTTTGCTACGTTAATGACAGCTTCTGCATTGGGTATTGCTCTGGCTTTGCCCGCAGGTTTATATGTCATTTTAGATCATGCCAGTCAACTATCAGGCGACATTAACAGCATCAATCAGATATCCCTTTTTATGAAAAAAGGCATATCTGAAAAAAGCATCCAGCAAATTCAAAAAAAATTAGAAGCCTATCCGGAAATTGCTCAGGTTAAACACGTTAACCGTGAAGCAGCATTGCAGGAATTTCAGGATAATTCAGGTTTTGGTGAGGCCCTCAAGGCCTTGAATGACAATCCTTTACCTGACTTATTAATCGTATCCCCCAGCATGACTCACAATGATCCGCAGCAAATTAATATCTTACTGAACGACTTGAAAACAATTAAGCAGGTTGATCTGGTGCAATTAGATATCCAGTGGCTGCAAAGGCTCTATGCCATTCTTCATATTGGTCAACGCGGTGTATTAATTATTGGTAGTCTGCTGGCTTTGGGGGTATTACTCATTGTAGGCAATACGATACGGCTTGCTATTGAGAATCGCCGCAGTGAAATTGTTGTCATGAAATTAATAGGCGCTACCGACAGTTTTATCCGCCGACCATTTCTTTACACTGGTTTCTGGTATGGCCTGCTGGGCAGTTTGATTGCGATTTTACTGGTCAACATCTCACTGATCATTATTAATGATCCGCTGGCACATTTATCATCACTTTATGAAAGTAATTTATTTTCTTTGAAACTCATGGGTATTAAGATCAGCGCCACACTGCTATTGTCTGGTTGCCTATTAGGACTTATGGGCGCAAGGATTGCCGTAGGAAAGCATCTTAAAGAAATTGAACCTAAATAATTCTTATTCTAAAGGCTTATTATTTTTTTCCTGATTACGTGAATACAAATAGACAATCAGATTTTTTGACAGGAACATCACGGCCATAAAACACAGACCAATTAAAAATCCCAGCCATGGCTTTTCTTGCAAAATCGTAATAAACCAAAGTGTATTTCCCATCACAGTGCCCCCTAAGACTTAAACCATTGAAACCTTATTATATTTATTTTATTTTTTTCCTTCGGTAATAAATATCACACAAAGCATATTTATATCCCATCAGATAATTCCTTAGTGTTTTACTTGGTTAAAGAATTCTGATATCCTTATATACTCTTAAAAACACATTAGTATTTTAAAATAAATTGAACTTTATTAACAATTAGCACTCTATTACAAAGAGTGCTAAAATCTGTATGTGGAAGAAAGTCCGTAACAAGGAAAAATGATATGAAAACAAAATCTTTAGCGATACCATTGGCGGTTCCGACAGGTAGTCTTGATAGTTACATCAGTGCTGCTAACTCAATCCCTATGCTTACTGCTGAAGAAGAGGCCTCTCTGGCTCAGCAAGTCAAAGATGGCAGCGATCTGGATTCTGCACAACGTATGATTATGTCTCACTTACGTTTTGTGGTGCATATTGCTCGCGGTTACCGTGGTTACGGCTTACCTCAGGGCGATCTCATCCAGGAAGGCAATATCGGCCTGATGAAGGCAGTCAAACGCTTTGATCCAGACAAAAAAGTACGTCTGGTTTCCTTTGCAGTGCATTGGATTAAGGCTGAAATTCATGAATACATTCTGCGTAACTGGCGCATTGTTAAAATTGCCACTACCAAGGCACAACGTAAATTATTTTTTAATCTGCGTCGTAAGAAAAAACGTCTGGGCTGGTTTTCTGATGCCGAAGTACATACCGTTGCAGAAGAGCTGGGTGTAACAACCAAAGACGTCCTGCAAATGGAAGCACGGCTTACCTATCAGGATAATTCCTTTGATGGCTATGATGAAGAAGATAATGACAATGCGCCTGTCATTCCAGCTAATTATCTGGAATCAGCAGAGCCAACGCCTGAACAATCTTTAGTGACCTCTAACATTAAAAAGATTCAGTCTGATTCATTACATTCTGCTATGGCAACACTTGATGATCGTAGTCGTGATATTGTCTCTCAACGCTGGTTAAGTGATGATAAACAGACACTTCAGGAACTTGCAGGCAAATATGATATTTCAGCTGAGCGTGTCAGACAGCTTGAAAATAATGCGATGAAGAAGCTTAAGGCCTCTATGGTTGCTTAAAGATGGTTGCGTAAATAAGGGTCGCTTAAATAGCTACTGCTTATAAAAACGACATTATCTAATTTTACAGACAAAAAAAGGGAGCCTCTTGGCTCCCTTTTTTTGTAGTTACAGTTTATTAATAACTTACTGTGCCGGTACCTGTTTTATTTCAATTTCAATTGGTAAATCAGCTGGCTCTGCTTGCTGATCCGGATATTGTGGTCCACCGTAAGGGTTGCCATAACCACCGCCATAAGGATTACCATAACCACCGCCATAAGGATTGCCGCCGCGATATGGATTGCCGCCGCGATTATAGCGGTTGTAGTTATTGTTGTTACCACCCCAGTTCCAGGGTGCATTATTACCACCCCAGTTATTGCCGCCACTACTCCATGGACCAGAATTCCAGGGTGAATTATTACCACCCCAGTTATTACCGCCACTATTCCAGGGACCAGAATTCCAGGGTGAATTATTACCACCCCAGCGATTACCACCCCGGTTACCACTATTCCAGGGACCATCATTCCAGGGAGAGCTCCAGTTATTATTACCGCTGCCCCAACTCCAGGGTGAATTATTTCCCCAGTTATTTCCATAGCCATCATTACCATTACCAAAGCTAAATGCTGAAGCAGAAACTGATGCGATAAGCAGTGATGAACCAAGAATTAATTGTGTAATTTTTCTCATATGCGACTCCTTTTGAACCCCTTGTTTTAATGAAAAGTTGAGTACAATTTATATAACTCGACTCTAAATACAATTACTAATTAAGTGAATCATAATATACTGATATGATTTTTTGTCTATAGCTGTTTACCCTAACATTTTGCGTAATAAATGTCATATTAGCCACTTTCTTTGTTTTTGTCTGCTTTATCTGAAATATTTTTTTTCGTTTGCTCTTCTGAAGTTGGGTTTTCAGCTGCTTTCTCTTGAGGTGTTGGTTTTTGAGGCATCAGATCTTCATCCATTAATATCCGATGAGCATCGCCTTCAAGATCATCAAATTGTCCTGATTTGATGGCCCAAAACAAGATCACAACCAAAACAAGGCCGATAATAATCATACTTGGGATTAAACCGTATATTACTTCCATTTTCGAATACCCCCTTTCTATTTGTTTTACTTATTTTTTAAAAATCGCCAACGCAAGCGTGCCGCATTACCAATCACCAATAATGAACTCAGGGGCATTGATATAGCAGCCACCAAAGGCGTAATCATTGCTGCCATCGCCAAAGGCACCATAATGATATTATACAAAATTGAGATAGTAATATTTTGCTTAATTGTGGTTAATGTTGCCCGTGACAATTCGGCTGCAAGAGGAATTTTCTCCAATTCACCATTGACTAAAATAATATCGGCACTATCAATAGAAACATCCGTTCCCGATCCCATAGCAATGCCAACATCCGCTCTGACCAGTGCCGGCGCATCATTGATACCATCACCCACCATGGCAATAAGGTCACCCTGCTGTTGTTTTTGCTGAATGACCTTGTCTTTTTCATCAGGCATCACCTCGGCAATGACTTCTTCAATGCCTAACTTCTCAGCCATATAGTCTGCGACTTCCTGCTTATCACCACTGAGCAGCGTCAACTGAAAATCTTGAGCATGCATCTGACGCACAATATCAGCTGCATTTTTACGTAATTTATCTTCTATCACAAACGCACAAACTGATTCATTCTCAAGCCAGGCATAAACAACGGTACTACCTGATAAATGATACTCCTGTACTCTTTTTTCAAGTTCAGCCCACTCTTTTGAAATAGAAAGTTTTGCATCACTCACACCCGCTAATTGACTAATCCAGGATAAAGAACCAACAGCAATGATCTGTCCTTGATATATAGCCTGAATTCCAGCACCTGAAACGACTTTAATGTTCTCTAATTCTGCGCCTTCATTGATGCCGTAGCATTGTCCAAAATTAACAATAGCTTTTGCAATCATATGTTCAGAATGGCTTTCTAAATACCAGGCAAGACTTAAAATTCTTTTTTCCCTGGTATTTATCTGCTCTAAAAATTCTTCTCCAGGAACAATTTCTTTAATATTATTCCCAGTTTCTTTACCCTCAAGAGAGAGGCTAAACAATGTACTGACTAACATTTTACCCTGGGTTAAAGTCCCTGTTTTGTCAAAAACAAAATGATGTATTGAGGATAATATTTCAAGTACTGCACCATGTTTAACTAAAACGCCCATTCTGGCACCGACACCAGTTGCCACAGCGATTGCCATAGGGGTCGCCAAACCGAAGGCACAGGGGCAGGTAATAATCAGCACCGAAGTCGCCGCCATTAAGGCAAGCTCTATACCGTCTCCCACCCAGTACATAAAAGTGAGAGTAGCCAGAAGCAGTGTGACAGAAACAAACCAGGGAATGATCCGATCGGCAGTACATTGTATCGGAGCCTTAGTTGACTGGGCCTCATCAACCAGATGAATAATTTTTCCTAATGCGGTATTTTTCAGTATTTGACTGACCCGAACAGTTAAAACACCGTCTTTATTCGTTGTACCTGCTGAAACTTTATCACCAATGAATTTTGCTACAGGCACAAACTCCCCCGTCAGCATGGATTCATCAACGACACTATCACCTTTGGTGATCACACCATCAACTGGAATTTTTTCACCTGCCTTTACCAGAACAAGATCATCTTTCTGAAGCGCTCTGATGGGTACTATTTTTGTTTCATCATCCGTTATAAGAGTCGATATCCTGGGCTGCAAGTCAAGTAATCGCTGTGTTGACTGGACAGCCAGTTTTTTTGACATTGCTTCCAGATAACGTCCGGTTAAAATAACAAAAATAAAATTAACCACCGTATCAAAATAGACATGTCCTATTTCTGAACCACTTATAACAACATAGCAGGAATAAAGATAAGTAATGATTGCACCAATGGCAATAGGCAAGTCCATTGTCAGGTGCCGATTCACCAGGCCAGTAAACGCGCCTCGATAAAAAGGATAACCAGAATAGAGCAGTGTTGGAGTAGCAAGTCCAAGACTGATCCAGTAAAACATGTCTTTAAACTTGCCTTCATCGGCACCGGTATAGAGTGCAATTGAGATCCACATTAAATTCATTGCTGCAAAGCCGGCAAAAGCAAGACGAAACAGCATCGCCCGATTTTGTTTTTTTATTTGCCCTTCAGCTGCTTCCGGATCATAAGGTACTGCGGCATAGCCTATCTGTCCAAGAATCTGTAAAACCCTGGATAGTTTTGTTTCACGATTGTCCCATTTTAAATGCAGTTTTTTGGCACTGAGATTTACATTGGCCTGCAGAATACCCAGCTCATTTTCCAGTCTGCGCTCAATTAACCAGACACAGGCGGCACAGTGAATACCTTCCACCAGAAGATGAATCTCTCTGATATCACCTAAATTTTCTACAAATTCACGTTGAACATCATCTAAATCATAAACTTCAAGTTGAGAGTCAATCTCAGGCGGAGGCTGTAATGTCTCACCCTCAAGGGTTCTTCGATAAAAACCATCCATTCCAGCACCATAGATGGTCTCACAGACGGTTTTACAACCATAACAACAGAAATGCATTTCTTTATCATTAATGGTCGATGTGATGTCTTCCCCCGGCGGGAGCGGTAGGTGACAATGGTCGCAGGTAGCAGCTTGACTGGAATCGTTCACAGAGGCTATGACTTAAGAAATAAACTAATCTTTAACAAAACTAGTCCTTCACAAAAACAGCTTTGGCATAATTAACTTCTGTACCATCAATGATGACACTGGCTAATAAATCCCATTTACCCTTGCTGGCAAAGGTCATGTTTGCCCGATAAGTTTTTTTGTCATCCGACAGAGTCATTGGAACTGAGAAGTCCTTTTTTGCATTAGACGGACGATAGACAAACAGGGTTACCTTTTCAGCCTGTGCAGGCTTACCTTCTTTATCATTGATAGTAAAAGCAATGCTGACTAACTTATTAAGGTGAATTTCATCTAATTGAAATTCCGTTATCCACTTCTCATTATTTTCCAGTTTTTTCAGAATATTTTCTTCATAATCCTGACCTCGTTCATAAAAATCATCGACCACTAAACCCGGAAAACCACTATTGGCCTGTATAACCATATAAATAGTTCCTGCCATAGCAGTAAGGACCAATAATAACCAGCCTATCAGCAATGGACTTTTATACCACAGGTGTTTGCTCGAATTAGAGCTTGAATTAGTATTTACATTGGATTCAGACACAGAGTTAACCTATTAGAAAATATTGATGAGGGATATTATATACAAATTAGATATAAAGGAGAATTTACACTTTATTATCTCGTTAGCGGTCAAGCATGAAAGCTTTTACCGCTAACTGTCAATCCTAAACCTTTTTTAGCGTTTAGGCCCGATAAAGACACTTTCACGATCACTTTGGTAAACATTGCCTTCTGAATCTTTACCTTCGACGGTGAAAACAATCGGCTGTGATTTCTCTGATAAATTTCTTCTGGGCACTTTCACAAAAATGGTCACGGGTGTCACTGTTCCATGGGTTGCCACAATTTGATGTTCAGCGCCCAGCATGGTTAGACCTTTATACTCACTGCCATCAACTGAAATGGTCACTTTTATATCTTCATTCATTTTATTAAGAACTTTCATTGTGTATCGGTTTTGGATCGAGCCATCACTTTGCAGCACAAATAACGGCTGCCTCGCATGAATGACCTTAAGCTCTAACGACTCCATGCTGCTCAGGCCAATCACAACACCTAAAACGGATATGAGTAATATAGCGCCATATACCCAGACTCTTGGGCGCTTAAGCAAAGGTAATTCTTCCTTACCCATAATGCCATCCCAGGAGGCATATTTTATCAGCCCCGTTGGTTTATCAATTTTTTCCATGACAGCATCACAGGCATCAATACAAAGCCCGCACATGATGCAGCCTTCCTGCTGACCACCACGGATATCAACCCCGGTAGGGCAAACAGCAACACATTGATTACAATCAACACAATCGCCCTGGCCTTCAACTGCAGGTTTATTTTTTAACAAACGACCACGAGTTTCACCTCGCTTCACATCATAGCTGGGTACAATTGATGTATCATCAATCATTACCGCCTGAATACGCGCATAAGGACACAACCAGAAACAGGTTTGCTCTCGCAGAAAACCTGCCAGAAATACGGTTCCGACGATAAACATCGAGATAGTGATATAAACTGTAGAAGAGGCATTTAAGGTAAAGATATCAACCCATAATTGAAAAGCATCGGTAAACCATGCTGTAAAACTGACACCCGTTAGAAAAGCAATTAAAAACCATACAAAATATTTTTTAGCACGGACAATAATTTTAGCGACACCCCACTTAGCTTTTTCTAATTTACGGCGTTTTGCAGGGCCGCCTTCCAGCTTGTCTTCAATCCAGGTAAAGACATCAGTCCAGACGGTCTGGAAACAAAAGAAACCACACCAGACTCGTCCAGCCAGTGCAGTCACTACCGCTAATAGAATGGCAAAAAATAATAAGACAAATGAGAGCATCCACAGATCTTGCGGTAATAATGTCAGGTTAAAAATATGGAATTGGCGATTGGGTATATCTAATAAAACAGCCTGACGATCACCCAGGCGCAGATAGGGTCCAATAAAGAAAATAAGCCATAAAAAATTAGAGGCCCATTTTAAGTTTCTAAACTTTCCACCCATTCGTTTGGCATGGATTTTAACATCTCCCACATTTATCGTGTGTTCTTGAGCTTCTGCATAAAGCTCTTCGATAGTTTGTTCGTGGATTTGTTTTTCGGACATGATTATTTCTTCACTGGTTGTTATATTTCAACACCTGTACTTCATACAAGTCCATTGTAGTGAGTCAGCCGTGGGAAAAAATTCTATTTAGGATTTTGGTATTATATAGTAAATAAGTACATTATAAGTAACTTATGTTACATAAGCATTCTTTTTCGATAAAAAAAAAGCAAAAAAAAGAGAGGTAAACCTCTCTTTTTTTAAAGTCTAAAAGTTTTTAATCTTCGCTGTGATCAGTATTAATTTTTTTCATGGCTATAATCACAATATAGACAAAAATAACAATACATATACCAACAGCAACAATAGAACCCCACATTACAGCATCATTCATTTTGAACACCTCTATACATGGTAAAACTTTATTTTAGCGTTTTTATTTCAGTATCCAATTGACTCATATCATCAATTATTAATATAAGTACACAAGTGAACACTGAAATAAAGTGTGAGCAATTTAAGACTTACTTACCGCCGCCAAACTTATAAACATAAACAGCCATTTTCTTAATATCAGCTTCTGACAGTTTATCTTTAAACGAAGGCATTTCAGCATTTCTTGTTTGTGCATCACCTGCTGCGTTAACACCATGAGCAATGGTCTGCTTAGCACTTGCCAGCAGATCATCACTTTCAAAACGCCAGATACCATCGGTCAGGTTTACAGAACCCAGAGCAGCCATACCTTTTGCATCCATACCATGACATGCAAAACACGCTTTAGAAGTGAACAAGGCTTTGCCTTTCTCATCTGCCTTACCTTCACTCAGGCCAACAACATAAGCTGCCAGAGTGTCAATTTCAGCTTCAGATAAAGTAGTAGCGTGAGCCGTCATCATACCTTTACGACCAGTAGTAATAGTGGTCTGAATTTGCTCAATAGTACCGCCAAACAACCAGTCATCATCAGCCAGCACCGGGTAACCAACGTTACCCGCACCACCCGTGCCATGACAAGCCGCACAGTTATCACCAAAAAGAACCTTACCGGATGCTTCTACATAAGCAGAAAGGTCATCATCAGCTAGAATTTCTTTGGCAGATTTAGCGGCAATTTTATCTTCATAAGGTTTACGAATTGCTTCTACTTCAGCAATTGCAGCCTTATATTCACCAATCGCAGTCCAGCCAGTCACACCTTTAGTGTAGCTGCTGACCAGAGGAATTGATGGATAGATAACAACATAACCGATAACAAATGCGATACTGGCATAAAATGCCATCATCCACCAATTAGGTGCAGGGTTCGCAAGTTCGCGGATATTGTCATCCCAAATATGTCCGGTATTACCTTCATCTGGGAATGGATTATGTTCCGACATTATTTTTTCTCCGTATTTGTGGGTTTATCGTCCATAAGCATATATTTTTGTGCTTCCAATTTATCCTTATTTTTTGGACGAAAAACGTAGAAGTAAGCAATGACCATAAGAACCAGCGTGACTACCGTAATAATCATTCCAGCCCAGTCTTGAGAGGTCATTGCACTCCAGTCAGTATAGAAATACCCTTGTGCCTGCTCTGCCTTTTCAGAAGAGCTGTTACTCACGGTATGTCACTCCTTCCTGGAATTTAATCATTGTTCCTAGTACTTGCAGATAAGCAACCATAGCGTCCATTTCAGTTTTACCTGTAATTTCGCCAGCCGTTTCAATATCAGCATCCGTGTATGGAACACCTACAATTCTTAAACCACGCATATGTGACTTAATTTCTTCGCCATCAACCGTGTTTTCCATAAACCATGGATAGTTCGGCATAACAGACTCAGGAACCACAGAACGCGGAGCAATCAAATGAGCAATTTGCCATTCATCTGAGTATTTGCCACCAACACGAGCTAAATCAGGTCCGGTACGTTTTGAACCCCACTGAAATGGGTGATCATACATTGACTCAGAAGCCAGTGAATAGTGACCATAACGCTCTTTCTCATCACGGAAAGGACGAATCATTTGTGAGTGACACAAATAACAGCCTTCACGCTGATAGATATCACGGCCTGCTAACTCTAAAGGTTTCAAAGGACGAACACCGTCGCCTTCTTTCCAGTCTGCAAGAGATTTTTGATTAGGCGCTTCGCCACGATCCCAGACAACACCCGGGATGTTTTTAGCGGGTAATGTACTATCGAGATAGAACAAAGGCACAATTTCAACAATACCTGCAACAGAAACCGTTAAGAAGGTCAGGAATGCGAATAACCAAACATTACGTTCCGCTCTATCCTGTAAGCCCGTTGGGGCTGATTGTGAATCATTTAAAGACATTATCAATTCCTCCTTATGCCGCTACAACAGCAGTTTGTGCCGCTTTAACTGAACCTGCATTTTTTGCTTTCAGGACAGTCATAATGATGTTATACAGCATAACGATTGCACCCAGCAGGAAGATTCCACCGCCGATTGCACGCATTGCGTAGTATGGATGCATTGCTTCCACACTTTCTGCGAAGGTGTATGCCAGAGTGCCGTAGTCATCATAAGCACGCCACATCAAACCCTGCATGATACCTGATACCCACATTGCAACAACGTAGATTACTGTACCAATAGTAGCAGTCCAGAAATGCATGTTAATCAGTTTTTCAGAATACATAGGTGTGTGGAATATTTTTGGCATCATGTGATATAAAGCACCGATACCAACCATAGCAACCCAACCAAGCGCACCTGAGTGTACGTGACCAATTGTCCAGTCAGTGTAATGAGAAAGTGCATTAACTGTCTTAATAGACATAATCGGACCTTCAAAAGTAGACATTGCGTAGAATGCTAAAGACATAATTAAGAAACGTAAAACGTAGTCGTTACGCAGCTTGTCCCATGCACCTGATAAAGTCATCATACCGTTAACCGCACCACCCCAAGAAGGAATGATCATAGCGATTGATACTGCAGCACCGAGAGAACCTGTCCAGTCTGGAAGCGCTGTGTACTGAAGGTGGTGAGCACCTAACCATACATAACCGAACATCAAAGCCCAGAAGTGAATAACAGATAAACGATAAGAGAAGACAGGACGATTAGCCTGTTTTGGAACGAAGTAGTACATGATACCCAGGAAGCCGGCAGTCAGATAGAAACCCACTGCGTTGTGTCCCCACCACCACTGAATCATAGCGTCTTGAACACCAGAGTAAGCAGAGTAAGATTTGAACATACTCACTGGAATTGCAGCACTGTTAACAACGTGCAGTATAGTGATCATAATCATCATACCCATGAAGAACCAGTTGGAAACATAAATGTGTGAAGATTTGCGAGTCGCAATGGTCATCATGAAGTTAAACATGAAAGACAACCAGACCACAGCAATTGCCAGATCAATTGGCCATTCCAGCTCAGCATATTCTTTAGACTGAGTGATACCTAAAGGAAGAGTGATAACAGCAGAGACAATAATCAGGTTCCAGCCAATAAAGGTGAACCATGCCATTTTGTTGCTCCAGAGTTTCACACCACAGGTACGCTGTACGGTATAGAAGGCTGTTGCCATCAGGATACAGCCGCCATAGGCAAAAATCACGGCATTAGTGTGTAAAGGTCTTAAGCGACCAAATGACAAATAAGGACTGTCAAAGTTGAGCACCGGCCATGCCAATTCTGAGGCGATATACACCCCAACTAACGCACCAACTACTAAGTAGACGGCGGTCATTACGGCAAACCAGCGAACAACGTCGAAGTTATACTTCTGCTCCGCTGCAGCTTCTTCCATAGTGTTCTCCACAATTATTTGTTACAAAAATTATCTAAAAATTTTACAGCCACCCCCTTGTTTTACGTTCAACAGCACCCAGGG
>JAPVVU010000016.1 GCA_028571885.1 Gammaproteobacteria bacterium
ACTACTGTGTCCCAATAACGGTCAACCTTGTTCTGGATTTCGCTGATCAGCTCGTTGTTTCTCTCTGGTTCAAACAGGTGTTTATAACGTCCCTGTAACTTCAGGTATTCTTCAACCGGTTTACGTTTTCCCGGGATTTTTGTGTGTACTATCCGGCCATCCACATATTCTTTCAATGGCCAGATGCCGGTTTTCACCGCCAGCTTGCCTATGTTTACTGTCTCTTGCGGATCATAATCCCAACCGGTAGGGCAGGGTGACAGGGCAATCAGCATACGTGGGCCTTTCATACTCATTGCCTTTTCAATCTTGCGTGCCAGGTCTACCGGCTCGGCACCTACCACCGTGGCGACATAAGCCGGCTTGTGTGCTGCCCAGATAGCAAACAGATCTTTCTTGAAACCGGGATAGCCACGAGATCCCTTGCTGGTGGATGTTTTTGCGCCATGCGGAGTGGCGGCGGAAAACTGCTGACCGGTGTTGCCATAGCCTTCGTTGTCATAACAAATGTAAAGAAAATCCAGATTTCGTTCCATGGCACCGGAAGTTGCCGACAGTCCCATGCCATAAGCCGAGCCATCGCCAGTGAGCACAACTACCTGCATATCTTCAGCTTCACTCAGGCGTTGTTTGTGTTTTAGAATATCCAGTGCATCGCGTACTCCCTGGGCTCCAGCCGGTGCAGAAGCCATCGCAGTGTACAGCCAGGAACCGCGAAACGGTGTAAATGGATACACCGATAATAGCGTCATGCATCCGGCGGCGTTAACAAATATCGACTTCTCGCCAATGATGTCATAGAGCTGATTCAGGGCTTCCAGACCACCGCAACCAGCACACATTGGTGTACCGGTACCCAGTAAATGAGTCGATGGCAGGCTTTTCATATTGCGATAAATGCTTACAGTCTGCTCAGTCATTTTTCCTGTCTCCGCTGTTATTCAGTTCATCTCGCTCGACTCTGGCCTCTTCCTGGGCCACTGCCTGCAGTTTTCTCATTTCACGCAGTTCCTGTTCGGTATACAGCAGTCGCGGCGGCGGGGTATGTTTTTCTGCCACGGCATTACGGGTGACATTGGCTATTTCAAAAAATTCTTCCAGACTAATATCGCGTCCGCCCAGTCCGCCGATAAAACTCAGCAATTGTGGTGGTGCATGCGGGTGACCATAGAGGGCTCCCGCCAGTTCGGAATGCAGCACACCACCCATGCCCATAGAGATGTTCTGATCAATCACCGCAACACCGGATTTACCTGCCAGTAAACTGCGGAACAGTTCTGCCGGGAAGGGGCGTAACAGGCGGGGACGCAATAATCCAACCTTACTGCCGGCCTTGCGCATCTGTGCCACTGCGGCTTTGGCCTTAGTGGCAAAGGAACCCAGCATAACCAATACGATTTCGGCATCATCACATTGGTAAGCTTCAATCGCTGGATACTGGCGACCAAAGTGTTCGGCGAATTGTGCAGACAATTCATTATAAACGGCGATACCGTTTTGAGCTGCTAAATGGGTTTCATAACGGAAGTATGAATAGGGCACACCGCCCAATACTGCTACTGCCTGGCTGAATGGTACGCTGGCACGAAAGCGGATGTTTTGCGGATCAAAATCACCAACGAATTTTCTGGCTGTTTCTGCATCCGGTATGTCCACCGGCTCGCGGGTAAAAGACAGGTAAAACCCGTCCATATTGACGATTACCGGCAGGCGAATACGTTCATCTTCAGCCAGGCGAAATGCCATCAGGGTGCTGTCGAGCACTTCCTGGCAGGTGGAGCAATGAATCTGTAAAAAGCCGCTGTCCCGGGCGGCCATAATGTCGTTATGATCCGGCTCCAGCGTAATCGGTGAGGCCAGACCACGGGAAACATTCACCAGTACGAATGGTGCGCGCCAGCCACTCACGGTATACAGCATCTCCATGCCGTAGAGTAAACCCTGGCTCGAAGTGGCGCTGAAAACCCGAACACCAGTGGTTGCCGCTGATGCCGCTGCGGTAATCATGGAATGTTCAGATTCCAGGGTAACCATTTTCGCATCCATTTCACCCTGGTCAATCCAGCCGGCAATGGTCTCGATAATTTCGGTCTGCGGCGTGATGGGAAAGGCGGGAATATAATCCGTTGCCGCCAGTCGTGCCCCCCAGGCCGCAGCAGCATTTCCGGTCAATAACCTGCGTGTCATGATGATGTCTCCTGGTGCTGGGCCAGCTGTTCTGATACAGCCTCAATAGCATGTGACGGGCATTGGGCCACACATACCATGCAGCCCTTGCAATGGTCATAATCAATTTCCGGTTTTTTTCCGTTTACAGTGATGGCGCCATCCGGGCAAAAGGTGCTGCATATCCACCAGCAACTTTTGCAATGCTCATAATCAATCACCGGTCGCAGGGTACGCCACAGACCGGTTCTTACTTGTATGCTATTCGCCGAGGCATGTATGTCCGGCGCCGAAATGCGGGCATCATCAAATGGCAGCTCTATCCATGCCGGTTTGCGGTAATCATTGGCATTGATTTCCGGCCCTGTCTGTACACAGCCCTTATGCGCCTGCATGCTGTCATAGGCATCCAGTGCTCTGGCAAGATTCTTCTCGATAACCGCATCGCCCAGCTGTGCCAGTTCTTCTTTGATAGCTTGCTGTAATGCGTCACGCGATATTTTACCCAGTAAACACGCGGCGGCACCGGTACAGGTAGCACCGATAAAACGCAGCTCAGCCCGGTCTTCTGCTTCGGCTGGCAAAGTGAGTACTTCACTGGAAAGATTGAGCCGGTCTTTCCAGGTTTCTGCGCTTTCATCACTGTTAATCAATAACACGGTGTGCTCATCCAAACCCGTCAGCACACCGGCAGCAGGCACTGGTACCAGGCTGTCATCAGCCACGATGACGAGATCCGGCAGGGTAATGACGCCGCGTTCATTGATTGGCTGAGCATCGACACGCACATAGGCGAAAATTGGTGCACCACGGCGTTCGGCACCATATCGGGGGGCATCCTGAACCTCGTAGCCTTCCAGAAAAAAGGCTGTGCCCAGAATACGGCTGGCGGTTTTCATACCCTGACCACCGCGACCGTGAAAACGTATACGGTACATGGCAACTCCTTCCTGCATCAGAATCCTGCTTGCTAAGCAAGCAAGAATTTTACAAAAAGGCTAAATGAATTTCGGCCCACATGAAAATAAAGAAAAACGCCGGAAACTCATTGCCTTTTTTATCCGCTCAAGTGCCATCTCCATGGCGGCTTCACGCGGTAATATTTGTTTATGTTTAACGGCTTCGAGCACCAGTTCGGTGTTGCGCCGTAGTTTTTCCTCAATAGCAGCAAGGGCTGCAGCCTGGCTGGCACCTTCATATTCCATGGCGGCACAGATCACACCGCCAGCATTGGCAATAAAGTCGGGCACACAGAGCACGCCCTTGTCGTGGAGAATTTTTTCTGCACCATGGGTAAAGGGGATATTGGCACCTTCCACCACTAATTTGGTCTTGAGTCGGTTAACATTATCCTCATGGACTACATCGGGGCGTGCTGCCGGAATCCAGATATCACACTCCACATCAATCACATCATCACGTGCCATTTTCTTTGCATCGAGGTAATCAGTGACGCACTTGCCCTGGTTTTTAAGGGCAATTAATTGCTTTACATTCAATCCATCAGGATTGTAAATGGCGCCGTGGGAGTCTGCCACCGCCACCAGTACGGCACCTTTCTGTGTCAGGTATCGGGTGGCATGTTTGCCGACTGCACCAAAGCCCTGCACAACCAGTCGTGCGCCTTTTAACTGAAAGTCACAATAGTTTAATGCGACGTCCACTACGTGGCTCAGGCCAAAACCGGTGGCACCAATTTCATCCAGCGGGATGCCGCCGATTTCACGGGGCAGGCCAACCACGCGTCCGATTTCATCTCTCACCCAGGCCATACATTCTTCATCGGTTCCCATATCAGGGGCGAAAATATAGGTATCCTCATTACGTAACACGTTGGCGAGACCGCGGATCAGTTTTTCTTTTTCAGTTTTCGGCATTTTGGGGTCACCGTAGAGTACGGCTTTACCACCGCCATAAGGCAGACCGGCCGCCGCATTTTTAAAGGTCATGGTTCGCGCCAGTCGTATGCACTCTTCGGTACTCACATCAGCAGCCATGCGCACGCCGCCAATGGAAGGACCTTTGGCAATGTTGTCCACCACCAGCACTGCCTTAAGGTTTATGGAGGGTTCATAAACATGTATTACTTTTAAAGGACCCAGTTCATCGGCAAATTTGAAAATATCTTCCATTCTTTTTCCTATGAATGTTTATCAGTTAAGCAGAATATGGTGTATTTGTGACTATTGCATGAGGCCGCTATCAGCCCTGTTATTTTCTTCTACTGATAACATAATTGTATACACTGGATCGGGTTTTGTCTAACGAACAGAGGTCAATGAATCGACTGATAGCCTGTGCATTGAAAGCAGTGCTCGAAGGAAAACCTAACGGACTTAAGCGCATCGGCTGAACGCGCAATAGACTTTATAACGTTATCACATAAAAAATAATATTTTATTTTTTATGTGATTCAGGAAAGTTTAGTTCTCATGATTTTCTAGATAGGGCAAAGGTGGAAAGGGTCCAAGGTACTTCATTTTCCACCAGTGGCCGGATTGCCTGCGTTCTTCGTAGCTAGTCAACTGGAATTGGTATAAATCGACACGTATATATTTTGGTGGTTTTTCAGTAAAGGGATTATATTCCAGTAAGCTCGTAACCTCTGGTGAACCCTTTAATAATGATTGCATAAAATTCTCAAAAAAAGGCAAAAATTTAGAGTTATAAGGCACAAACCACATAAGCCAGTCCAGGCGTGGATGATGAGGAATAATGGCTTCTGGCCGTTTATCCGGACTGTCGGGATAATATTTAAAGCGAAATTGTTGCCAGGTTTGTCCATCGTTTGAACCATAGATTAAAAGTTCAAAGCGTTTCTCAGGCATGGTGGGAAACACATGATACTGATTGACAATACGGTATGCTTCCACTTTCCGGGTTAAATCACCCAGCCTGCCTTGTAAACGCTCAAAAGCAATCATTTCATAAATCTGAACACTGCTGATCAGAAGAATAAATGCACTCAGCCCCAATAGACTGATTCTGCTTAAAGGCGTTAATAATGCAACGGGGGAATGCTGTGCAAGTAACCATGCCTGTAGTCTTACTGGCATGACCTTTTGCAGGGCTTTATCATCAAAAAGAAATAAGCATAGGGCAATGGTCAGAATATTTAACCAATTGTGATTTGAAGTAAGCATAATCAGTAGTTGTAAACCTATGGTCAACCAGGCTGCAATAAAGCGATAGCGCCTTGGGAGAAACATCATGAAAGGCACGCAAATTTCTATAAATAATGTTATCGCTGCGGCAGCAACCAGTAAACTTTCAGGCAGCTGATGTGCATACCAGGCGATACTATTTGGCAGAGGCTGTACTTCAAAGTAATAAGTAACAGCCATGAGACCAGACCATGCCGGATCAAGGGTGGCAAGTTTTGAAATTCCGGAAAGAAATCTCAATCTGAATAACAGCCAGCGCAAAAGAAATACAGGAATTTTTGAGCGAGGATTCAGAAAAAGTGCCAGGAAGCCAGATTCAATTAATAAGGTATCCCACTGGAACCACATAAATCTTTGGCCTGCATAAAATAGGGAAAGATAAAAGACAAGCAGTAACGCAAGTGAGATGCGGGGCAAAATATTCAAGAACAGTAATAAAGATAATATACAGCCGCTATAACAAGTGAGAATGAGTGCTTCGTTACTGGCGTTGAACCAGAACAACATAGGATATTTCCACCAGGCATCTGTGCCGCCAGAGCTGAAGTATTGATTAACTGTATTTTCAACTGAAAGGATCCCCTGTGTACCAGCTAACCCCTCAATTTGCAGGGCAAGTGAGAAAAAGGCTGTGAAAAATATAAGGGCTAGAATTCTTATAAATAATGAGGACACCAGTACATAGCCGTTAAGCTCTGTCTGGTTGTGCACAGTAGAACAAAAAGTATTTTTTAATAAAGCAATCATTAGCTGTATTGATGATTTAGTTAATATGTTTTTACCAGGCTCTCTTTATTCTATAGCAAATATTATGGATTAAACTACAATTTCCTTCTGTAATAAGACGCCCGGTAAGAATAGAGTTGTTTTCCTCGTCTGAGAAAAGTCCATTTCCATCCCGATGTGACTGGCAGTATTCATCCTGAAGGCCACAAAGTGAGGGTGTTGGCTCAAAAACAAATATATTAGTTGATTCTGATGCTTTTTGTGAAATATTCGTGTTTAAGCTGCTGAGTTCCTCTACTACTTGAGAGTGGGGAATGGATATATAGCATTTATCAGAAATAATACTCCTGAACCATTCTTTTATAGTCCCTCCGCTAGAGATAAGAAAAACTACTGCCGCTGCACTTATAGTCAATGCTCCAAGTCCGTATTCGATAGATTTTCAGCGTAAGTAAGAGCATTATTAGGGCGACCTGAAAGGGTATCGACCACCAGTGAATACCAATTGTCCAGCGACTGAGTGAGAGGACTCCACAGTGCTACAGATAGAGAGAGTAAGAAATTTAACCAATGAATACTATTTACTGAGAAATGAAAAGGTCGTAAGCTATAGTTTCTGAGCGAAGGCAGGCGATCAAAATTACCGTCAGCAGTACAACAATGATAGTTGCTTGAACGGCGAATTGATTTGGAATAAAAAAAACACCTACAACAGTTATTTAGTCAAAAAATATAAAAATGGAGAGCATCACCATGAATCATCATATTTCACGAAATCTTTTTTTCCTAACTCTGATTCTGTTCCTGACTGCCTGTTCTAGTAATGAAATTTATCGCAGTGATTACAAAACCTGTAATTACAAGGCGTCTGGTGATTGCTTTAAGAATGCTCTGCAAGTGCATGCGCCGGGCGAGAAGGATGAGTACCGCCTGGGTTTTATTGAGTATGATGACCAGGGCCAGTTACGTGATCGTAAACAGATGGATGCGGTGCTTGAAGAGTACCAACGGCTAGCAGCTTCTGATGACGTACTATTAATAACCTTTGTCCATGGCTGGCATCATAGCGCACAGCCGGAGGACAAAAATATCCTATCGTTTCGTAAGATGCTGACCGAAGTGTCTAAGATGGAGGGTACCGGTAGCGAGCAGCAGGGGCGAAAAAAAAGAAAGGTGATTGGCTTATATATCGGCTGGCGCGGTGATTCAATTAGTGTGCCGTATGTTAATGACTTAACCTTTTGGGATCGCAAGAATACTGCACACGATGTTGGCCAGCAGGGTGTTACTGAAGTATTGTTGAAGCTGGAGGAAATCGTCAATGTCAAAATAGGTATTGAGGAAGAAAATCCACCGCCTATGACCAGTCGTCTGGTGGTGATTGGACACAGCTTCGGTGGTGCGGTTGTTTATACTTCACTGCAAAAAGTTATAGCTGATCGGTTTATTGATAGTCGACGAGGCAAAACATTCCAGGATGATGCGAAAGGCTTTGGTGATTTGGTTGTGCTTATGAATCCGGCATTTGAAGCACTGCGTTTTGCATCACTTTATGACCTGTCGCAAGAAGGCTGCAGAGGCTATTTTAATACGCAGCTTCCCAAGCTTGTTATTCTTACTTCTGAAGCGGATTACGCAACCAAGTATGCGTTTTCTGCGGGGCGTTTTTTTTCTACGCTGTTTGAGTCGCATGTAACTTTAGATCGCCACTACTGTAATAAACCAGGAAAAAATGGGATACAGGCAATGCAGATTAATGAAGGTGAGGCGGATCGAAATACGGTAGGCCATTTCAAACCCTACCTTACTCATCGACTGAACGCAACGACAGATAAGAATGTGCGTAAAGATGACTTTCAAATAAAACAACTTCAGACCAACTGGGCTGAGCATACGAATGATACCACCATGGACTTTGCTGGTAGTCAGCTTGAGTCACTGAAGCGTACAAATCCTTTGAACCCTTATCTGAATATAAAGGTAGACAAAGAACTCATCAATGACCACAATGATATTTGGCGGCCACAAATTATTGCTTTTATCCGTGACTTAATTGTTATTGCAACTACACCCGTTAGCAACGCCAAATAATATTAATTGCTTTCGCTGATTCTGTTGTATTGGCATTTCGAGGTACTGAACCTACGAGTATTTAAGATATTCGTTCTGATGCAAAAGGCTTTTCAGTTCCGTGTATATCGGGGGCAAAGTTCACTCTGGCTGGTACAGTTCATTCCCCAGGTAGGTACATCTTTAAGACAAACTCTGTTGTCAAAGTTTGGCGGCTATCTGCATGGCGGTAATATGCGTTATCTGGAAAATGTGTCAGAGGGTCAATATGAGGATGTTAAACTACTTTACTCTGTCTCTCTGTTTTACAGAATTAAAGGCTTGCTCTACAATCAATTGTCATGGAAACACCTTTTGTCAGATCATTCCATTAATCTCTATCGTAAAAAACTGGCGGTTATTGCAAAAAAACGTAATATTGATCCCCAGTAGGTTTATTATTATGAGAAAATATTAGAGACATTCATTTTATGTAACAATGTCTAAAATTCAGTCGTGGACCCTCACCCTATCTGACCTTCGCTTACTATTGCGTTAATTGCCTTTAGAGCAATTTCTGCTATTCTAAAATAATAGCCAACGAAAAAGAGATGCTGAATTGAAAATTATTGCACTGTTGTTGTTACTAGTGTTGTTGCTAGTCCAGGGCGCCTATGCGACTGAACAACTGTTTCAAATTATTCCTGCTGCTATCAGCGATGTTGCTCCCCGTAAAGCAGCATTAGGGAAACAGTTATTTACTGATCCCATCTTATCCGGAGACAATTCCATTGCCTGTTCAACTTGTCACATACTGGAAAACTACGGTGTTGATAACTTAAAAATTTCTGTAGGTGTTAATGGACAGAAGGGGAAGAGAAATACTCCCAGTGTGTGGAATGCCCGTTATAACTTTGTGCAGAGATGGGATGGCCGAAATAAAACCTTGCATGAACAGGCTCTCAGTGTCATCGAAAATTCTGTTGAAATGGATGGAAAAATAGAAAATATAACCAGGAAACTTAGACAAAATAAGCATTATCAGCAATCATTTAATAAATTATATTCTGATGGTGTCACTGAACATAATATTGGCGACGCTATAGAACAATTTTTGAAAACCCTGGTCACACCGGATTCTAAATTTGATCAGTATTTGCAAGGTGATTTGGATGCATTAAACCAGATGGAAATTGAGGGTTTTAAATTATTTCAATCCAAGGGCTGTGTTGCCTGTCATAACGGTATTAATATTGGTGGTAATCTCTATCAGAAACTGGGTGTTTTTGATGATAGCAAAGCGATAGAAATGGGTGATTACGGCCGATATCTTGTAACAAACAATCCAGTTGATAAATATTATTTTAAAGTACCTAGTTTAAGAAATATTGAGAAAACAGCCCCCTATCTGCATGACGGTTCAGTGAAAACACTACCCGAAGTGGTTAAACTTATGGGAGAATTACAGTTAGGCCGGCAACTGAGTGATATAGAAGTAGATAATATGGTGGCCTTTCTAAAAACACTGACAGGAAAAATTACTATTTCTGCTATTTCAAATTGACAAGCTAACTGGTAGTGAAATGATTATTAAAAAATTTTTTCAACAAAAACTGGTTTTAAAAGTTATTATACTTTTATTAGTGGTTGTTATTGGTGAGATAGCTTTTGTTCACTACAGATTAGGAGAACTTGAAAGTGAATACGAAGTATTAAATGATCTCAAAAATATTAAGCTGCTGGATCAAAAGATAGAACAGCTTTTTAACAATAAAATTACTTATCAGAGTTACGATGATATGGTGGCCAACACTGATTTGATGAGCCAGAAAATATCACAACTCAAATTATATCAAGTTTTTGATAAACATAATGATAACTATGAAGAGTTGTCTTTTAAATATCAAATATTGCTGAAAAAATTAAACCAATTCAAAGAGATTGTTGAACATTACAAGTCCTGGAATGGTATAACCATCAATTCCATCCGATATCTATTTGATCTGCATCCACAAATACAATCTTATGTGTATAAATCTGAACACTTGAGCAATAGAGATCAGATCTCATTTTTGCTTGATGAAATAATTAATGCTGTTTCAAAAATTAATTTTAATCGTTCTGATAATATTAACCATCTTAAATTTAGCATGAACGATTTGCTTAATACGACAAAGCATGATGAAATTCTGAATAGTTATGTTAAAAATATGGCTCAGCATACTAATATGGTCATCAAAGGGTTAAATCATCTCACTGACTTGGAGAAGGAAAATAAAAAACTCCTTATTGGCGATGATATTGACCGTCTGCATGCTTTATTTCTGAATAGCTTTGAATTAAAAGATGAACAATATCAATATATCATCAACAGTCTTCAGTCTATCGTCCTGCTATTAATTATCCTGTTATTTATCGCCCAGCATAAAGAAGCAGGCTCTCAGACTAAAATAATCCTTTTAAATAAATTGCTCAAAGAAAAACTTCAGAAAATTGAAGAAATTAATGAACGGATGAGTACGCTATTACATCAATTTGATGTTAATGTTATCGCATCTAAAACAGATACTGCAGGTGACATCACCTACGCCAGCAGTGCCTTTGTACAAATATCTGGTTATTCAAAAGATGAACTGATAGGTGTTAATCATAATATTGTGCGTCACCCGGATATGCCAAATGATGTCTATGAGGATTTGTGGAGAACGATTAAAAGTGGAAAAATCTGGCATGGAGAAATAAAAAATCTGAAAAAAACAGGCGGTTATTATTGGGTAGATGTTGCAGTAAGTCCTGAGTTTGACAAAAATGATAATATTATTGCTTATAGTGCTATACGACATGATATCACTGCGAAAAAAGAACTGGAGCAATTAAGTAAAACGCTTGAACAAAAAGTAGCTGAGCGTACAGAAGAGCTGCGTGTGATGGTTGATAAAATTGAACAACTGTCTGTCACCGATGAACTGACTGGATTATTTAATCGACGTCAATATGTATTAATTATTGAGCGACAGATAAAACAGGCCAGGCGCAACAAAGAATGCTTTTGTTACCTTACTCTCGATCTGGATCTCTTTAAAGCATTTAATGACACTTATGGGCATTACCAGGGTGACGAATTGCTCACACGGGTAGCGGATGAATTGAAAAAATTTTTTCAACGTCCGAATGATTATATTTTTAGAATGGGTGGTGAGGAATTTACAGCAATTTTTAGTGTTAAGGATTATCACAATGGTATAAATATGGCTGAAAATATTATCAAAATGATAGCAAACCTTCATATAGAACATTCAAAAAATATTCCTTATCAAGTTGTAACATTTTCTGCCGGACTCGTTATAAATAATCAATATGAGGTAAAAATAACAGAGGATTATTTTTATAAGCAGGCAGATTCATTATTATATAAAGCAAAGGAACTCGGCAGGAATCGTTTACAATATAAAGTTTACAAGCAATGAAGGTAAATTTATAAGAATTACCCGGCATCATGACTGTGATTGAGTGTTACAGTGCTTAAGTTTCTTTTCATACAGGGTATAATAAAGATTATTGTGGCGCCGCCATTCTGATTGGACTCTGCCCATATTTTCCCGTCATGCGCCTTGATAATCTCTTTGCAGATAGACAGCCCGAGACCCGTCCCTCCTGCGCCGGTTTTAGTCTTAGTACTTTGAAAAAATTTATCAAACACCATATCAAGTTCATCTTCGGGAATGCCTATCCCTTGATCAATAATTGAAACTTGTATTGCAGGAAGTAACGGCTCACAGTTATTTCCTTCTGCAACCATAGGCATTATTTTCTTAATTTCAATGGTGATTTGCTTACCTGAGGGGGTGAATTTAATTGCGTTTGATAATAAATTCGTTAAAACCTGATAAATTTTTTGAGTGTCAAAGTAGGCAAAGGTCTGACCTGATTGAGATTGCACCTTGACGTGCAATCCCTTTTCTACAATATGTGTTTCTTCATGTCTTATACATTCATTAATCATAGGTTTAAGATCATGTTTATTTTTCTTCAAAGACATCTTTCCCGCTTCTAATTTGGACAGATCAAGCAGTTCATTTAATAATATTAGTAAACGTTCGCCGCTTCGATGAATACTTTGGAAGTACTTGTTAAGTTTCTTACGCTCTGATATTTCACATTTATCCAGGCCAATTTTTGAAAAACTTAAAATAGCATGCATCGGTGTGCGCAATTCATGAGAAACATTGGCCAGAAATTCTGATTTTGCCATATTGGCTACTTCCGCTGCCCTTTTTGCTGTGACTAATTTCTGGTTGCCTGTCTGAATCAGTTTGTATGACTCAGATAAACGATTAAACATCGCATCAAATGCCTGAGCCAGCTGGCCAACTTCGTCAGTGCGATTAAGTAACTTTTTATCTACCTTTTTATATTCATCAAGTGATGTTTTACTGACAATAGCAGTCAATGCTCTGATTGGCTGAGTACCGCGAATAATCAGCACGACAAAGAATATAGAGAGTATAAGACCTGTAAAAAGAATGGCGGCAGCATAGAAATATATCTGTTCCAGTGTAAGAGTTAATGTCAGACCATCCTTATGAGAAGCTGTCACTTGTTTGGCTGATAGAGACTGTAATATTTCCCGTAATTCCCAAAGAAGTGGTGTAACTTCAGTCTTCATTATATAAATATCACTTCGCCAGGCATCACTTTGAATCACTTTTACGACTTTTGGTACATTTTGTAAACGCATTTTTCTCAGGTATTCCAGGTTCTTCAATGCATCAAACCCCAGTTCAATATTCATTGCTTTTAATTCGTTAAATTTTGTACCGTTAATCATGCTATAGGTATAAAAATTTTTTAAATCATTGGCTGAACGTGTGCTGAAGTAGATACGAAAGGCATTATTCATTTGAATCCAGCTATAGCGAAGATCATTTAATAACTGCAAAATTTTATAGTGCTGTTTTTCGCCTGGCACCTCTATCTCTTCATCTATAAGTTCATTAACAACACCTAAATATTCCAAAGTGTACGGATCAGTGAGCTCTGAGGCCATAACCAGGCCGGGATAGTTTTCCATGTCGTTATCCCGCAAATAAAAAAGTCTGTCCGCATAGCGGAAAATATTCGTTAACAGGGTCCCCGCATGTTTTAATTTTGGGTGTTGCAGTGCCGACGAGGAATGTCCGTTGACATGCTTTAATATCGCCTGATATTGCAGAAATATTTTACTTTTTAATTCTTTTAATAAGGTTTTATACTCAGCATTACCGGTCAGCAAATACCTATGTATAAGGGATGTGGCTAAATTAATGTCTTTAATCAGTTCTACTGTACCCAGCGCCACTGGTTGTCGGTGATGAATAACGCCCTTACCCAATGTGACTACATCAGATATTTTGAGTATCATGAAGCCTAATCCACCGCCCATTAGCATCATAATGAGAATAAATGACAAAATAGCTTTTTGGCATAATGACAAGCCCCGGGTTTTTACATAACTGTGTGATAGATTCTGATGTTCAGCACTCATTTATCACCTTTAGGATATTGTTCCTGATAGTAAATTTTATCAACTATTTCTGACACATATTTTATACATGTTTTGAAACATATTTTTAAACATGGTATGGAAATGGTAAAACACTGTTTTTCAATAGATTGCAGCTTTCTGGCAAACATAAACTCATACAGGCAACTTCTCTATGAATATAGCATATTTAAACTCATCTGATTTTTCATTCTTTGACGTACAACACAAATCCTGGTTTTGCTGCAAATAAATGCTTCTATTGCAAGAAACTGCAGGCTGAGTAATTTAAATATTACAAGGCTATCATTTTAGTCAGTCTCTTCCGGATTAATTTGCGGAATCCAGGATAGACTATATATCACAACGCATTATTTTGTAATGAAAATAAATTGAAAAATATCATTCTGTATCCTATTCTTATAATGCTACTGAGAATGAATAAGATGATCTATTTTTTAAATAAACTTTTCAATGCATACGGAGTTAACGAGCTCTAATAAAATTTGTAACCATAAATTTATCTATTGATATATTCTAATAAGATTAAATATGACCAATTTAACTTCTGATAACGAGAGTAATGAGCTCATCTTCGCAGATGAAAATACTGTCTCAGGTGACTCTCATTTAATAACTACTAACCGACCCTGGAAAATCTTAATTGTTGACGATGAACCCAGTATTCATGAAATTACTGAATTAAGTCTTAAAGGCTTTGAATTTTCAGGGCGGCCGGTAAAATTTTTAAATGCTTATTCCAAAAAAGAAGCAGAAAAAATACTTTCTGAAGAACATGACATCGCCATTGCACTGGTTGATGTGGTCATGGAAAGCGAACATTCGGGTTTAGAGCTGGTTAAGTTTATTCGTGAATCCCTGAATAACAATCTTATTCGCCTAATACTCAGAACAGGTCAGCCAGGACAGGCACCTGAGAAAAAAGTGATTCGTGAATACGATATTAATGATTATAAAGAAAAAACCGAACTCACTGCTCAAAAGCTTTACAGCACCGTGTACAGCAGTCTTCGCTCTTATCGTGATATGCTCGCGCTGGATAATAATCGCCGTGGTCTGGAGCATATTTTAAATGCCTCAACCCGACTTTTTACTACACCGAATATCAACGAATTTATTCAGGGCATGTTAGAACAACTTGTGGCATTATTATATCTGGAAGATGATGCTTTATTTGTGAACTGTGAAGGTGTTGCCTATGAACTGGAAGGCAATGTGCCAATAGTGGTCGCCGCTACGGGCCGATTTTCTTACATGATAGGACAAAATCCAACGGGACTACTTGAAGAGAGTGTTTTCTCTCTGGTCAGGGAAGCACATGATAAAAAACAACCCATTATTCGAAATAATGAATTTGTTGGTTATTTTAGTACCAGTGATGGGCGTGAAGATGTTATTTATGTGAACAGTAATACAGTTATAGATGAAAAAGATCTCAAGTTGATTGAAGTTTTTCTCCATAATGTCAGTATCGCTTATGAAAATATTCTTTTACAAAATGAAATTGAAGGCACGCAACGGGATATGATTTATACCCTGGGCGAAGCAATTGAAACTCGTTCTAAAGAAACTGGCCAGCATGTTCGACGTGTGTCCGAGTATTGTCGACTGATAGCTTTGGGGGTTGGTTTATCGGCGCGTGATGCTGATATCATTGAGATTGCCTCACCTTTGCATGATTTTGGTAAAATAGGCATTCCTGATTCTATACTTCATAAACCGGGTTCATTAACTGATGATGAATGGCTTAAGATGAAAACCCATGCCGAAATAGGTGAATCTTTATTAGATAATTCCAAACGGGAAACATTAAAATCCGCATCAATTATTGCCGGCCAGCATCATGAACATTGGGATGGTAATGGTTATCCCAAAGGCTTGAAAGGTGAAGAAATTCATATTTTTGGTCGTATTGCTGCCGTTGCCGATGTATTTGATGCTTTGGGAACCAAACGCTGCTATAAAGATGCCTGGCCTGTAGAAAAAATTATTAGTTTTTTAAAACAGCAGCATGGTAAACAGTTCGAGCCAATGATTGTTGATTGGGTACTTGAAAACCTGGATGAAATGAATAAAGTGCGAGTAAATTTCCCGGATTAAAATTCATTTGTTTTTTTGCTTCTATGTTAATATATCCTTTGTCAATTAAAGTAAAAATGTAATTATTCAGTGTGTATTTATTAAGTACCCGGGTTAAGCAACCACAGGCGTTTTGTAAATAATACGCTGAATAGTTACGTAAAAATTAGCAATTAAATTTTTTGGATTAATTATGTTTACACCAACATTGCGTATACCACAGCAAAAAGCCGTTTCCGAAAATTATCAGGGGGTTTTGCCTGATGAAATTTCTATCCAAAACTGGTTGAATAAGCGCGATCATACCGATCTTCAAGAATTTCTGAATACTTTGGTTAGCCTGAATCGTATTCAATGCTCACCTGCTGCAAGAATGTCAATAATGAGTATTTTAGATGTTGATATACAAAATGAACTGGATACTTTGATTGAAAAGACCCGCTCAATAGTCTTCCCGATTAATGAAGAATATCTGCTTGATATTAATAATTTGCAGCAATTGCTATTAGAAAGCTCTGTGGCTTATCAAATTATTCTTCATGATATTGCGGAAAAAGAAGAATACATTAATCAATATATTGGTAGTCTTATTCCAGAGTCATTGTTTATGGCAATTTTTTATCTGTCACGATTATTGCTTGAACGCTTTCAATTTTATTTATCAGAACCCACATATATCTGGCAGGAAATAAACCAGCTGTATTTGCTGGCAGAAAGAATTGGCGCTCAGGATGATGTGATTAGAAGTCATACATCAGTCAAGAATTGTTATTTACAGATTGCTATTTTAAAAATACTCAATCCCTATCGAATGATGCACCTTGAGGCGCGTAAAATTTATTTTCTGCTGGCAGACTGGGTTGAACATTGTGAAATTATTGCTTGCACACGACGTACATCAGAACATAATTTTGTTGTAAATCTTTTATCTGATGAATCGCCTCACTATTTTAATAAGGAAAGTGACACTAAAGATTCCAGTGTTGTTAAATTAGAAGATCGTATTATCAATATGGATAAGTTGAAGATTTTTCTTGATGCTCATTTGGCTAAGATTAACGAACAAGATCATGGTCATGTATTTTCTTACCAATCGCGCATACATAATGAAATGCTGCAGCGTATTGATGATGAAATAAATATGCATGAAGAGCGTTCAGAAGAGCGCCAGTTAATTGGTAATGAAATCAAACTGGTTTCAGGGTTCAGAGCCTGCCATCATTTTATTAGTAATAGAAAACACTTTGCACCACAGGCAGAGATTGATGCACAATTGGGACAAAATCTGGAAAAAAATAAGTCTAAGGATGATTCAGATATTAATCTAATTGACTTACTTGAAGAAGCTAAGCTATTAAAGAAAAAAAATCCTCTGGGAGAATTGCAAAGCGTGAACCCTTTTCTTGCAGAATCAG
>JAPVVU010000017.1 GCA_028571885.1 Gammaproteobacteria bacterium
GACACCTATTCAGGAACAGAGCTTGCCGCATATTCTAAAGGGCAAGGATGTCATTGCTCAGGGACAGACAGGTTCGGGAAAAACAGCCGCTTTTGGCCTGGGCCTGCTGGAAAAGCTCGATGTAAAACGTTTTCGTATACAATCATTGGTATTGTGTCCTACCCGTGAATTAGCTGATCAGGTGGCTAAAGAGATCCGCAAGCTGGGTCGTTCTATTCACAATATCAAAGTTTTAACCCTTTGTGGTGGTATGCCGTTTGGCCCTCAAGTCGGTTCATTAGAGCATGGTGCTCATATTATTGTCGGCACCCCGGGACGGATAGAAGATCACCTGGGTAAAGGCACGCTCAAACTGGATGATGTCAATCTTCTGATACTCGATGAAGCCGATCGTATGCTGGAAATGGGTTTTCAATCAGCATTGGACAATATTATTGGGCGTATTTCTGTCGATAGACAAACTTTAATGTTTAGTGCTACATTTGCCGACCAGATAAAATCGGTGGCTAAGCGTATCATGAAGCAACCAGTTATGGTTCAGGTTGAATCGACCCATGATAATTCGACAATTCAACAACACTTATTCAAAGCAAATGACAATGCACATCGTTTGACGGTATTACGTCTACTCTTACAACAATACCAGCCTGAGTCAGCGGTTGTTTTTTGCAACACCAAGATCGAAACACAGGAAGTGGCTGATGAACTCAGGCACTTTGGATTCAGTGTGATGGCTTTGCATGGTGATCTTGAACAACGAGACCGGGATCAAACACTGGTTCGCTTTGTGAATAAAAGTATTTCCATTCTTGTTGCTACCGATGTTGCCGCTCGTGGTCTGGACATTGAATCGCTGGATGCTGTCATTAACTATCAAATCGCCCGTGATATTGAAGTACATGTTCATCGCATTGGTCGAACAGGGCGAGCGGGTAAGAAAGGCATTGCCTTAACGATCATTACTGAAAAAGAAAAATTCAAGTTGGCAAAGTTAGAAGATTATCTGCAGCAAACGATTGAGCCTGAATCTCTGCCGCCAATCAATTTACTGGATAAACCAACCTATCAACCACCCATGGTGACCTTACAGATAGATGGTGGGAAAAAACAAAAAGTGAGACCAGGAGATATTCTTGGTGCTTTGACTGGCGAAAATGGTATTTCAGGAAAACAAGTGGGTAAAATTCAATTGTTTCCTAATAAATCCTATGTTGCTGTGAGTCGGGATGTTGCTCAATATGCATTGAGAAAAATAAGTGAAGGGAAGTTAAAAGGACGTACTTTTCGGGTCAGACAAATCTAAACGATTTCTATGATATAAGATTGAGTCCAAATTTATATTTTCACCAGGAAAGAGACCCAACCAGATAGCAGACGTTTATTCTATCTTTAAAATTGGCAAGTTATCAGCGATTGTTGTTGTTCGAAGGTTAATTCACAAATTCAATTTATGTTTAATAAACACAATATTTAATTAGTCTGGAGTCACTCCACCAATGCTCACTTAGCACAAATAACGGTCAGATTTAATAATATTTATGGTGCCTAAAAGTGATTCCTTTGGATGAGAACAGTCTTTTGTCCCATACGCTTTTGACCTTTATGTGGAGCTCCACATAATGACCTATTGCGGCATTTTAGAGAATGCTTATATATTTTTGATTGAGTGGAAAGCGGAAATTTTAGTAGGCACATTTTTAGGTGCAATTAATAAATTATAAACTGGCAATATGTTTTACACACAGTCACTATCATCCCTTACCTGGCATTCACTATTTTATATAGATTAATATTGAATCCGCGATTTCTATTAATAAGAATTATTTGGATAACGCATTATTGTTCCTTTTGTTCTTGTACATTGCATTATCAGCTATAGACATTATTTCATTATATGTTTTACCATTTTCCGGATATGTTGCAATGCCAATGCTGATACCTATTTTAACTTCAATACCATCAATTGTTATCGCTTTAGTACATTTATTCATTAGTCGTTTTGCCATATTTTCTAGCTCAACAGTCTCATTATATCCATACACCAGCATACAGAATTCATCACCACCAAGACGTGAAATGAATTCATCTTTTCTAAGAAAGGTTCTAAATCTATCAGCCATAGTTGTAAGAACAATATCACCTGCATAATGACCGATATTATCATTAACCGCTTTAAAGCCATCTAAATCCATATATAGAAGAGCAACTTTGTCACCTTTTCTTTCAGCTTGTGCAAGACATTGTTCTGCATATTCTTTAAAGTATCGACGATTTGCTAATTGAGTTAATTCATCCGTATTGCTCTCATCGAGTAACTTTTTTTGGTAGAAAGCAATCTCTTCAGCAATACTTATAACGCCTGATAATAGATTTTCTGTTTCCACTAAATGAGTATCAAAATGATTATCAGGCAATTTCTGAGTAGTTTTTAGTGAATTAAGAAGTGAAGTGATAATGTTAAAATCTTTTTTCATAATTGTGTTTATATGTTGTGAAAAAAGATATATGCAAAAAAACACGATAATAAATAAAGCAAAGTTAGAAAAAAACTGTACATAGAACAGGTTATTTATATTTTCTTTTTCAATTTCTATTAATAAAAACAAGTCTGTTTCAGGAATGTTTATCTTTTTATTCAACAAAATATGATTACTATTAAGTTGATTAGCACTGGCAATTAATACATCATCTGGTGTTACTATGGATAATTTTTGACCATTTTCAATAATGTCATCTAATTTTGTTTGAATAATCCCTAAGCTAAAACTGGCAAATACAACCCCTAATACTTCATCATTTTCTACTACGTTTTCAATAACATCAAAATGTGCATATTTTTCAACAGCAGTATGTACTGGCGGTTTTGCTATAGGAATATTAGAGAAATGTAGATTTAAATCCTTAAGACAATATTTGCCAATCTTTAAATTTGGTGGATCACCCAAAATATATCCATTTTCATCAAATAAAGCTAAACCAATATTCTGAGGTAATAGTTTTTGCATCTTTGTTGCCCAAGTATGTCCCTCCTCTTTATTACCAAACTGAACTAACTTATTAACTTGATCCTGAGTGGCTATTTGCTTCACAATGTCACGATAAAAATTGAAAATACTGGAAACATCCTTTGCTTTTATTAATACATTATTTAGCTGAATATCTATACGCTTTTGTTGTAAATAATTATTTGTCTGCCAAAAAGAAACAGATGATAATATAATAACAATACAGAATATAAAGAAAGAATAATTGACTGTTAATTTCTTAAGTGAAGTTTTGTTGTTCATAAAAATATTCTTAGGCAAGCCCTCTCAGCTATGTTGTGATTGCTCATCCCCGTATTGTTTAACCCACCCATAGAGGCTCTTGGTTGTGACGCCGAGATGTTTAGAAATCTGACCTGTAGTGGTCTGGTAAACCTGAGAGCATGTCAGTTTTAGTCGTTTCTCTCATTTAAGAGTAGGATAATTCTCAAGTTTTTCAAATTGTTGTACACGTTCAAACAAAATTAAAGTATTGTTAAGTTAATGGTATTGATATTGATGGGACGATTGCAACTTGGTGTAGAGAATTCTGACGATTTAAAAGCTATTAATTTAGCCTCATAGAATTACCGCTTTACGTATTGGACATATTAAATAAGGAAATGCTAATTATTCCGCTAAGTACAAGATCCAGCAATTTTGACTTAGTTTTATATCTGAGTGAAATTACTGATAGGGGGCGTTATCAGAACGTATCATTAATGTTTTGTTTTGTCTGTTCTCTTTGTTTGATTGAGTCGTTTTTCACCAAGCAATTCAAAAATATCATCATCTGATTCTTTAAGATGAGCTTCCAACATGCCTTCTGCAAATTGTTTTCCATTAATTTCGATTATTCTCGGTTCATCTTCTTTGATAAATTTTGCCCCAACAGAGAGAAGGACATCCTCAGAAGGCCAACCGACCTCAACTGTAATGTTATCAGGTATGTTTATAATTTCTTGTGCGCTGGCAGCCCCCAAATCATAGCCTTCAAATTCCTCATGCAACTTAGACGCTTCGTTTGTAGACGAAGCAATAATAAACCAGTCTTCATGATGATCATCTGTTGTGACCCAATATAATTTCATATGTTATGTACGGGTGGTAACAGTTACAAACAAGTAACTGATTGTTTTAATTAAAGAATACAACTTGTAACTATTTTCGTGTTTTTTTAGCATGATTTTTACTTGTTAAAAAGTTTCTTGGGATCTTGAGTCAAGTATAAAATAATAGGGCAATATATCAAATTTAAAATTATCAGATATTGTACTTAGTCGTTATTTTAACATTTTTTACTACGATTGAAATCATTTAAAAAGCAGCCATTGATACTTCAAAATCTTCATGTTTTTATGCCCAGTAAAATGGGTAAAAAGTACAAATAACAGTCATATTTAATAATATTTATGGTGACTAAAAGTAACTCCTTTGGATGGGAGCAGTCATTTTATCCTACATGTTTTTGAGCTATTCCAGCCAGTCATGTGATCTGGATAAATATTGATTTTCTTCAAGATAGCAGCAAGTCACTAGCATCAATTTCAAATAAAAAAGCCTTTCTTTGATTTAATGATAATTTTGTTAAAATCGGCAATAATATTAAGAAATACAGAGCGTGTGATTTCAATTTTCATGTTTTTTTGATTAAACTGTTAGCTGTTCGACTAAGATTTCTCTATTACTATCAGCGGCTCAATCTAGAAGTTGCCTACTTTAGAGGTGTCCAGGTATATCACGTAAAATATTTTTTACATAAGTGTCCAATATGTTAATACTCACGCATCATTAATATGTCAGCGGTGCTTGAACTCGCTGGCACAACCTTATTAATCTATGGAGTAATCTATGAATAACAAAACATATATGTGCATTTTACGCAGCAAATCTGGCAGTTGCGAGAAACCTTCACCATCTGAAATGGAGTTAATGTATGCGAAGTATCAAGATTGGCAAGAAAAATTCGCCGACAATATTGCCGATATGGGGAACAAGCTCGGTGAAAGTGGCAGTGTTGTAAGACAAGATGGTGTCACGGACGGACCTTTTATTGAATTGAAAGAGATTATTGGTGGTTATATGACATTAAAGGCCACTACTTTGAATGAAGCAATAACAGTGATAAAAGAAAGCCCTATGATCGCCAATGCTGATGTGAGTATTGAAATCAGGGAAATTTCCACACCTTGAAGCAATATGCGCAGGTAGAGCATGTTTTTCGCCACGAGTATGGCTTTCTCGTGGCTTCATTATTACGTCGTGTTGGTGTACACCATATAGACGCTGTTGAAGATGCTGTGCAACATGCAATGATGCAGGCTCTGGATTTCTGGTGTCGAGGTGATATTCCAGATACCCCTTCAGCCTGGTTGTATCAAGTAGCTTATCATCAGCTATTGTCAGAGTTTCGGATTTCACACCGTAGAAAAGAAATATTATCTGAGCAGGTAGATTTTGCCAATGATGTATTCGCCGAACAACCTGAAGTACCACTTCCTGGTGAGATGGGGGACTCATTGTTACGCATGCTATTTGTTGCGTGTAATCATGATATTCCAGTTGAGTCACAATTGGTGTTTACACTTAAAAGCTTATGTGGATTTAGTGTTAAAGAGACTGCATTGAGGTTATTTATTACAACGGCAAATGTTTACAAACGTTTTAGTCGTGCAAGGGAATACCTAAAAAATCAGCCAATTGATTTAGACAATTTAACTAATTCTGATATGGCAACTCGGTTACCTATGGTACACAGTGTTTTGTACCTGGTATTTACTGAAGGACATTTATCCTCGCATACTGACATGGTCATCCGTAAAGACTTGTGTGAGGAAGCTATTCGATTAGTGGTATTAATTTCACAAAGCACAGTAGGCGATGTGTCAGAAACATACGCATTACTAGCACTGATGTACCTTCACCTATCCAGAATGAACGCTCGGCAGGATGATTCTGGCGCATTATTGTTACTTGAACAACAAGATCGAAGTCAGTGGAATAAACAATTTATTGCAATGGGACTGGGCTATTTGGAGAGATCAGCTCAAGGCCAGACTTTATCAAGATACCATGTAGAAGCAAGTATTGTTGCAGAACATTGTCTAGCGCCATCATTTAAGAAAACGCGATGGGATAAGATTGTCGCATCATATGGTTTATTGGAGCGCATAGCACCATCAATCCTGCATCAATTAAACCGAGCTATAGCGATGGCTGAATGGCAAGGTCCGAATGCAGGATTAGATATATTGCAATCAATGGATATTCCGATATGGCTCAACCGTTCGTATCATTGGAATGCAGTTCTGGCAGATTTGCAATACCGCTGTGGCAAAACTACTTTAGCAAAGAAAAATGCCAAACAGGCGATACAAAAAGCACCGACGGATAATATTAAAGATTTGTTGCGTAACCGATTCGAAAAATACAGTCTTTCCACATTACGAAATATTGACTAGGTAGAGATACAATGTTTTTAAAATGTGAAAGGCAGGTTGATGTTATTACAATACAGTGAAAATCAAAAATATATAAATTCCTAATAGTAAATTATATTGCTTGTTACAATCAAAGCTATCAAGTTCATCCAAGGGACTAACTTAATAGCTGATTAGGGGGGTGGGTTCACCAATTCACCTTATTCTGTAACTTAGAATGTCGACAATGAAACGGTGAGCCGTCATTTCGTAAAAAAGTACTGATTGACGGCTTAATGCGGTGGGTTCAACTGATCGACGCAACACTTTATCATATAGAAAAAGATGGAGTGTAATATGGCATATAGAACTAGGATAAAGTATTCAGCTGAACAAAAAGCTGATATATGGGATCGTTGGCAACGCGGAGAATCTCTTAGCGCCATAGGACGTTCATTTGAGAGAGCTTCGGGTTCAATGTTTACACTATTAGCCCATACTGGTGGAATTCGTCCACCAGACCGCCACCGTTCTAAGCTTGCCCTGACTCTTTCAGAACGAGAAGAAATTTCCAGAGGTATTGCCCGTAACCTTTCACTACGGTCTATTGCTTTTCAAGTGAAACGTTCACCTTCAACTATCAGTCGTGAAATTGCACGCAATGGAGGTTATGATACTTATAGAGCCGCTACAGCTGAACAAAATGCATGGAATAGAGCACTTCGCCCAAAGCCTTGTAAACTTGCTTGCAATCCACAATTGCGTCGACTTGTGGCGACAAAACTTAAGTTAAGATGGTCTCCTGAACAAATAGCAGGTTGGTTAAAGAGAGAGTATCATGAAGAAGAATGTAATCAAGTGTCACATGAAACAATCTATAGAAGTTTGTTTATTCAGACTAGAGGTGTACTAAAAAAAGAATTACTTCAGTACCTTAGAGCTAAACGTTCAATACGCCACCCAAAGAATTTTAGTCTAAAAAAGAATGGGCTGGGAACAATTACTAATACAGTCTCAATTCATGAACGACCAGCATCAGCAGAAGACCGAGCAGTACCCGGTCATTGGGAAGGTGATTTGATATCAGGTTCAAAAAATAGTCATATAGCCACATTAGTTGAACGTCACTCACGTTATGTTATGCTGGTCAAAGTAAAAAACAAAGAGACTGAAAGTGTTGTATCTGCACTGATAAAACAATCAAAAAAATTACCCGATGAGCTTTATCAATCTTTGACTTGGGATAGAGGAAAAGAGCTTGCCGATCATCAACGTTTTACAATTGCAACCAACATTCAAGTATACTTTTGTGACCCAGCTAGTCCTTGGCAGCGAGGGTCAAATGAAAATACCAATCGATTACTAAGACAGTATTTTCCAAAAGGAACTGATTTATCAGTTCACTCCCAGGCTAAACTTAGTGCGGTTGCTCGTCGATTAAATGAACGACCACGTAAGACATTAAATTATGAAACACCTGCAGAACGATTTAATGCATGTGTTGCGTCGATCAGTTGAACCCACCGCTGTTAGGTGTAATTAAGGTGCGTTCAAATGCAGCAACTGCCTTGGCCGCATTGTCACTGCTCATATTATTCTTGCCAAAGGCTTTTTCAAAATATTCAGCATAACCGGAAATTTCCCTGACACGCTGCATGGTAACATCAAGATCCTTCATACCCATTTCAATAGGATTGGTTACCGGGCCTTTGGCCTGATCTTCAAGAGTATTAGCATGGCCACCCCAGAATCAGTACCTGAATGAAAAAAGAGATTACAGATTTTGTTTAGATAGACTCCTATATTTTTCTCATCAACCCGATCTACACGTGGATATGAAAATAGCAGTATAATAGTTGTTTTTTGTCACTGAGCATTTATGGATTATTGCTCTTTTTAATCAAGTCAAACGACGGGAAGCCAATGAATCAGATTTCTATTGCTGCAGCAGGATTTTCTATTATTGCTTCAATTCTGCTTTTTTTTCAAAACCGTACCGAGACAAAAACAGCTAAAACCCTTGCCCGGACATTGCTCTGTGTTTTGATAATCATTCAGTTTATACAAGCGATGTATGTTGGTGGTTATTTGTTACTTGATAGTACTGTCTCATTTTTTTATTTACTATCACTCGGTTTGGTTGGGCCTGTATTTTACCTCTATAGCCAGCATGTCATACAGACAGATAGGGGATGGACTATATGGGAAAGCTGGCATTTTTTACCTGTAATAGCCCTTTCTCTATCAGGCGTTTTGTTTCCTGATTATTTCACCATGGTCTATTCTTTAATGTTTTTTCTCGGCGGTGTATACATGACTCGTCTAGCCTGGTCCTTATATCTGCTGCGAGAAAGGCGAACATTATTTAAGATGGAATTTTTATTTACAGCCGGTTTTTTAGCCTGGTCGATTGCAGTTGTATTAATGGGCATTTTAAGTTCACAGGTAATGGAAATTTTACTGTCTGCCCAGACTATCATGCTGTCACTATTAATAGCAGCAGCCATTCATATTCAACTCAACTATCCTCACCTGTTAAGCTCACTGGAAGAAATTGCCAGTCGACAGTATCAAACATCAACCTTGTTGAATGTTGATTGTGAGGCGATGAAAAAACAGTTAGATGAATTGATGACTGTTAATGAGATTTATCAGGATGCAGATCTATCACTTTCCTCTTGCGCCGAGATGTTATCACTTAAACCACACCAGCTATCTGAATTGATCAATACTCAGCTGGGTATGAGCTTTTCTTCTTATTTACGACAGCAACGCATAAAGGCTTCAGAAGTTTTATTAAAAACTGAGCCTGAGGTATCTGTGCTTGCGGTTGGTCTTAGTGTTGGTTTTAGTTCTCAATCCGCGTTCTATTCTGCATTTAAAGACATCCACGCCATTGCGCCGGGTCAATATCGTCGACAAATACTTACAAAATGATATTTTTGTAAGTTTCTAAGTTATTGAAATTAAATAATATTAAATTTTTATATTCCTGATTTAGCAATCAGGAAGTCTTATTGTGCTCACTTTGCTGTAATCCTATTCACTTTCTTTTATGAGAGGTTTTATAAGAAGCTGCTTAGGAGGCAACCAGCATGTATCTCACCGTGAAATTAATTCATATTATCAGTGCTACTTTATTGTTTGGCACAGGTCTTGGCAGTGCCTTTTATATGTTCATGGCCTATCGAGGCGGTAATATGGAAGTTATGGCTGAAACGAATCGTATTGTAGTGATTGCTGATTTCTGTTTCACCACACCGACTGTAATTCTTCAATTAGTGACAGGTTTGTATCTACTAAAGCATCTGGGACTTGAATGGACATCTCCCTGGAGTTTATCAGTATTAGGACTCTACTTATTTGTCGGTGCATGCTGGCTCCCGGTAGTCTGGCTGCAAATCTGGTTAAGAAATACAGCGCAACAACTGGAAAGTCCTGATGCTCTATATAAAGTCCGTATGAGAATCTGGATGATTTTAGGTATTATGGCATTTCCTGCTGTCATCGTTCTTTATGCTTTTATGGTGTATAAACCATTTTTTATGGTGTAAAGGGGGAAGCTATGAATATCTTAATCGTTGGCGTCAGTGGTTTTATCGGTCAGCATATTTATCATGCACTGAGTCAGGATGGGCATAGTCTCAGTGGTTGCAGTCGTCATGAAGTTCCTGATATTAATTGGCAAAAATTTAATTTTAAGCAAGACCAGAAAGGATGGGAACAGCAATTACAGAACATAGATCTTGTAATCAACGCAGCAGGCATATATCAGCAATCTAATCAACTCATAGCCAATAAAGCAGGTTTTTCACAAGCCCATGACCTTGGACCCAAAATATTATTCGATGCTTGCAGAAATAGTAATATTAAGGTGATTCAAATTTCTGCTATTGGCGCGGAACAAGACGATCCAGTCACAGAATTTTTACAAAGTAAACGAAATGCGGATCAATATCTGCTCGCACATAAGCTGCCTAATGTTGTTTTATATCCTGGAATCGTGCTTGGGGAACAGGGAAAGAGTACACGCCAGTTAAGTTTGCTTGCCTGTTTGTATTGTATACCGCTTGTCTTTGGGCGACAAAAAGAATTGCCACTGATAAGTATTTATCAATTAACAGAATTTATTAAAGGTGTTATTAATAACTGGCCTGAGACAAGCATAGCAGAGGTCTTAATTGCAAAACCGGAAACCATGGAAAACTTATTAAATAATCTCCGTCACTGGATGAATTTAGGAAAAGGATATTTTATTGTCGTACCCAGGCAATTAACCAATCTGGCATTTTGTTTTTTTCCCAAATTATCCATTGGTGCATTTAATAAGCAGAGTGTTGCAATGTTGGCGGATTATTCAAATAAAACAATGCCTATAAGAATATCTGACCAGGAAAGCGCATCAGAATCATTACTAAAACACCAGGTAACTAAACGTTTTAAAAAAGATATACGATTAAAAATGCTTTTTTATATCAATCTTTTGGTGCTGGGTGTTATCTGGATTATGTCGGGGTTCAGTTCAATAATTAAGATCGACCAGAGTCGTGAGTTAATCTCACTCGTGGGAATTAAGGGAAATTTGGGCGATGCTGTTATTTATACTGCCGCATTAGGTGATATTTTACTTGGCTTGTTATTGTGGGCAGGTCTATGGTATCCACGTTTAAGGCAATGGGTTCTCTATACACAGATTGGAGTGATGATAATTTATAGCATTATTATCTCAATAATGATCCCAATATTATGGCTGCATCCCTTTGCACCCATCATAAAAAATCTGGCAATGCTGGTACTGGCAATGTACCTGCTTGCGGAAGAAAAGAACGAGTCACCAGGATAATGACTTTGTCCTAAAAAAGGAGCACTTATTATGTTTAGAAGCATCTTATCAGAGCAATGGAAATCTTTGAGTCCCGTACTACAGAAACACTATGGGATTAATAATGGTGAAGAAATTAAAATGCAGGGTGAGTTAGCGGTAAGGCATGGGAAATTCATTAAACTATTAATGCCGTTAATTCGACTAACAGGCGCACTTGTTCCAGTAGAAGGGGAGAAGTTTATTGTTACTGTAGTGAATAAAAGAATAGGAAACACCTTTTACTGGCATAGAACATTTAAAAAAGACAACAAAATTTATGAATTTAATTCGAAAATGCAGCAATTTGAAAATGATATTATCGAGTTTGTCGGTTTTGGCATTGGTATTCGAATGGGGCTAAAAGTATCTGATGGAGGACTTGTTTATGAAGACAAAGGCTATGTGCTTAAAATAGGTAGAAAATTGATACCAATACCTTTACATGTATTAATAGGAAAATCTGTTATTGAAGAGTATGTCAGTGATAATAATTCAAATGATTTTAATATGAGATTTGTGGTTAATCATCCCCGGTTTGGTTTTGCATTCAGTTATAGCGGCTACTTGAATTGTATTTGTCCCGAGAACAGCTAAAACATCCGATAAATATTATCCAGAAAATTGACCTTTAATGTTTATATGTATAGTAGAATGTGAACATATCAAGTTTTTAGATATTTTTAGCAAGTTAAATTACCTTAGCTTACGTTTTTACTCTACTGGACTGTAAACCCGGTTTTCTACAAATATTTCAGAACAAGGTTGATGTAAAGATGAAACATTCAGGTATTGGTATTGTCGTCAGCATCCTGCTGGGTATGGGAAATGCCGCTGCACATGAGGAAAAACAGGATAATTCCTGGTGGTGGAGTGATCAATGGTGGAATGAAGGTATCATTTCCACGCCACAAAATTACGCTGTTACAAGCGAATCAATTAGCTATCAAAGTGGTGATACCGAAGTGCCGGCGATGGTATTCCGTCCGAAGCAAAAGGGTAAGTTCCCTGCAGTCGTGTTTCAACACGGACGACGCGGTTTGGATGAGCTGGTGCAACGCCACGCCAAACGACTAGCGGCACGTGGCTTCGTGGTACTGGCACCAGCCATATATAAAGCCCACTTCATCGGCACTCATCCTATGGAGCACGATTATGAACTTGAAAAAGATGTCAACAAAGCGGTGGATGTGTTGCTGGCACGCCAGGACATCAGCAGCAGCAAAGCCTGTCTCTATTCCCATACCCGTGGTGGATATTATACTTTAAAAGTTGCCACAACTTTTAAACGACAGAACAAGGATATTGCCTGTTATGTTTCTTATTACCCGCATTTACAGGATCCCAATGCACCTGAACCCGCTCAGGTTTATGGATACGCACCAGAAATTGATGACTTAACAATTCCTGTGCTGGTGTTTATTGGAGAAGATGATCAATACCAGAGAATGCGCGTCACACAGACCAGTATCAAGGTTCTGCAGGACAAAGGTCGTGATGCGCGATTAATTATCTATCCAGGTGTAGGACGCGGCTTTGATTTTCGACCTGAACAGGTGCGCACTTTTGCCGATGACCTTGCATCCAGGGATGCTATCCAACGCGCAGCCACGTTCATGCGTAAGCATCTTGCTGACATAAAAAAGGGCGGTACAAACAAGTAGTGCTAGCTTCTTTCTGCGTCGCATTACCCTAGCCTTCTTTCCTTATGTAAGAGTGTAAGAGGAAGAAGGCTGGTTTATTCCGTTAATAAATTCTTTCTGCTAAAATTTATATTGTAATATCACATTTAGAGTTTGCATTTAATCGAATTATTGGTTAGTCGATTTTGTAATATTGTTTATTATCACACTCAGTTTTCAGACGGTTTATATCGATTTTATATTGTTTTACAGCACTGTTATATTTTTCGATATCGTTAGAATACGTTTGAGATAACTGTTTTATTTGTGTGTTTATCTGGTTATATTTATCGACTGATACAGGGTCATGAAAATCAATTCCTGCAGACATTTGTTTTCTATCTTGATCAATTTGGTTTATATTGTTTTTCAGAGTCGTCAGTCTGTTTAATTCTTCATTCAGCTGCTCTGCAGTTTGAGTTAATGCCTTTGACTTTTCATTGCATTGTGCTAATTCTGCCTGAGTTATTATTGTATCTGAAACCGGGGCACTTGATTTCGCTTCAGCGTGGATTGAAGAAATACCCATTATATAAATCAAACAAGTAAAAGATAAGTTCAAATAAAGTTTTTTATTCATAATCATACTCCATTAAATTTGTGCCGGAATCCATAGGTCTTTAAAAATTTATAATCTATATATAGCCGAGCATCAATAAAATCATCAGTCACACTGTCAAAGCTATAGCCATAAATTTGTAGCATTTCTTTTTTATTTCATCAATTTACTATGCTCAGGCAGAGCAACATTTAATTCTAAAATAGGGCATTGCTTATCATTGGTATCGAGTTGAACTTTGATTTGATCAGGATCGATATCGACGTATTTACTGATTACTTTTAGAATATCTTCTTTTAGTTTAGGAAGATAATCGGCTTCAGGACTACTCCCTGATCTTTGGTGAGCTACAATAATTTGCAGGCGATCTTTAGCCAGGGAGGCTGATTTTTTCTTCTCTGAACGAAAGAAATTTAGGATACCCATGATTAACCTCCAAATACGCGAGAGAAAAAGCCTTTTTTCTCTGGGGTTAGAAAGCGGTGTTCAACATCATTACCAAGAAAACGCTCGACCAGATCATCATAGGCCTGACCTGCGATACTTTCATCATTTAAAATTATGGGATTACCCGTATTGGAAGCCTGTAATACTGATTCGGACTCAGGAATAGCACCTAATAGAGGGATGGCCAGAATTTCGATAATATCATCAACACTCAGCATTTCACCTTCTTCAACACGAGTGGGCGAATAGCGGGTAATGACAAGATGAGGTTTGACCGGCGATCGGCCTTCGATAACGCGTTTAGTCTTACTATCAAGAATGCCCAGAATACGATCGGAATCTCGAACAGAAGACACCTCAGGATTACTGACAATGAGTGCTTCATCGGCAAAATAAAGGGCCATCAATGCACCTGACTCAATACCGGCAGGGGAGTCACAAATGATGTAATCAAAAGTTTTTGATAATTCCTTAATGATCTTTTCTACGCCTTCTTTGGTCAGAGCATCTTTATCTCTGGTTTGTGATGCGGGCAATAAGAATAGATTATCAACCCGCTTATCTTTAATAAGAGCCTGATTGAGATTTGATTCACCATTGATGACATTAATAAAATCAAAAACAACACGGCGTTCACAACCCATGATTAAATCCAGGTTCCGCAGGCCAATATCAAAATCAATAATGACAGTTTTATGTCCTTTTTGTGCCAGGCCGGTGCCAAATGCTGCGCTGGTTGTGGTTTTACCCACGCCACCTTTTCCGGATGTCACTACAATAATCTTTGTCATTATTTTATCTGTTCCTGTAAGTATTTAAAAATATTAAACTTTATTCTATAAAAGATAAAAATATTAAATTAATTCTATCTGTATTTTTTCGTCTTTCATATAAATCTGCACGGATGCACCAATTTTATCCTCTTGAATGTCTTCACTCAATAGGTAAATTCCTGCAATTGAAATTAATTCTGCCTGTAAACTATGACAAAAAATTGATGCCGCCTGATTTCCCTGAACGCCGGCTAAAGCACGACCTCTCAAAGTACCATAAACATGAATATTGCCATCAGCAAGTATTTCTGCTCCGGTGCTGACTGAGCCAATAATAACAAGGTCACCACCAGGTGCATAAATCTGCTGCCCGGAACGAATAGTTTGTTTGACTATTTTGGCGGGTTTACTGGTTGATTGGGGCGCGGGCTGTCCACTTGCAGGTTGCTCGGGCGCTTGTTCAGGGGCTGATTCAAGCTCTTTTTCAGCGACACTTTCATCGTTGCTTTCAATTTCCTGGTTTTGAACTTCTGGTTTTGGTTGTTCTTGTTTAGGAAGCTCTTGTTTTGGAGAGGCATCAGGTGTTTTTTGACGAGGCGTTTTTGCTTCGGCCAGAACAGCCATGCCTGCAGCTTCAAGCCGAATATACAGTGATTTTTCTGCACCTTTGACTCCGACTGGAATGATTGATAAAGACAGAAGCAATTCACGCAATTCAAAAAAATCCAGTTCTTGTTTATCTTTTGGTAATTCATGGAGATCGATGACGAGTGGTGTGTGATTAAAAAAACCAGGAGCCATTTTTATGCGTTCTTTCAACTGTGTTTCTAACAAGGACAGATCATCTTCAAAGAGTTGTAAAACAGTGAGAGTAAACAGGCTTCCTTTTAATTCAAAGCAGGGTTTGTCCATAGCACCTCATTATTATGCTCATTTTGTGTAAGCTAAACAGTCAGAAAGGGAAATATATTCTATATTTTCACAATAGTATAACAAAAAACATATTTATAGCTTAAAATTTCTCAAGTAATTCATTCATTTGTTCAGAACTGAGAAATTAGACATTGTATTTTATGCCACTGAGCGGCTTATGGTATGTTATTTATGATAAAATTTCGTTTCAGATTGAACGAATGAAGACTAATCAGGTCTTATTTCAGGTCTTACTTAATATATACAAAGAAAAGGTTCTAAGTGTGTTAAAAAATTTATCTTTATTTGAAAAGCTGGCTTTAGGCTATGTCTCCATCTTTACCTTAATTGGTTTTGTCTGGAGTTATATCGATCACGACGCATTTAAATCATATTTTGTTATTGAAGACGGTTTTACAGAGTGGTCAACCGTTGTTTTTCTGCTCATTGGTCTTTTTGTCTGTGTGCAGCGTGTCTGGTTGCTTAAAGGACAACGGCCTTTCCTGTTTTTATTTATGACTTCTTTATTGGCATTATTCTTCTTTTTTGGTGCAGGAGAAGAAATTTCCTGGGGACAACGTCTCTTTGGCGTCGAAAGCTCCGAATTTTTTGCTCAAAATAATGCTCAGGGTGAAACAAATTTACATAATCTGGTGGTTGGTGATACCAAGCTTAATAAGCTGATTTTTGGGCGAGGGATTGGTATTCTACTGTTTCTTTATTTAGCGGTATTAATTCCATTGTACAGGACTAAGGAGGGGGTTAAGCGATTTGTAGATAAATTTGCCATCCCTATTGCCCAGAATTACCAGATTGTTGCTTATGTTGTGTTGCTGCTTCTGGTTCAGGTCATTATGGCTTCTTCGAAAAAGGGAGAAATGCTGGAATTTGCCGGTTCCGTTATTTTTCTGCTGAATGTCGCCTTCCCTTATAATAAATCCAATTTTGAAGCTAAACGTACTGATTAGTGTTAAGTGATAGATATTAAGTGTTAGCTGCTAAGTTAAAAATACACCACCACAGGCATAACTCACTGAAACTGCAACCGATTTTTTCTTTTTGCTTATCCCCTGCACGATTTAAAAGGAAACCCTGTCAATGAAATTGATTAAGACACTGTTCTATTATTTTTTAGCCCTGGTGTCACTTTTTTTTATAGGACGCGCCGTTCTTTTTACTATCTACTTTGAACGATTTTCACAAAGTGATGTGAATTACTGGTTATCATTTTTATATGGTTTAAAAATGGATGTCATTGTCGCCTGTGTGACGCAGATTATTCCTTTAATTTTATTAAGCTTTTCTCCCAAAAAGGCAAAAAAGTTTGTCAGTCAATTTCTAACAGGTTATTTTCTGGTTGCGTTTTTACTATTTATCTATATTGAAAATGCGACACTGCCTTTCTTTGCGGAATATGATGTCAGACCCAACTTTCTTTTTGTTGAATACCTGGTGTATCCA
>JAPVVU010000018.1 GCA_028571885.1 Gammaproteobacteria bacterium
AGAGCTTTATGTTGGGGCATTTATGTCTTCAATTTATGTTATACATAGAATGGATACTACTAACTTCCAATTTTTCCATGTAGATGAACAAGCTTATTAGAGGTCTAAAACAGGCACATAAACTCTAGTTTAGGTGACTTAAGCTGGTTATCCATGACATTTTGTGCAAATTTATGACATTTTGTGCAATTCTCATCGTTTATTGATGTGTTTGCTTGACTATTCCCAACGGAACATTTTTACCCCGAGGAATAAAAAAATCAGCATCATAATCAGCATTGTGAATAAATGGTGGCTGACATCAACTATTCCTGCACCATCGAGCATAATTGCTCGAGAGGCATCAACAACATGAGTTAATGGTAATAAATTTGATATAAATGTTATCCATTGCGGAGAGCCTTCTAAAGAAAACCAGACACCTGATAACAGCATCATCGGAAGAGAGATTGCGTTAGTCAGTCCAGCAGCGAGTTCATCACTTTTAAGACGGGATGCAATTAATAGCCCTAGTGCAATCATTGCTAATGAGCCGATGCTAAACACGAGAAATAAAGTGATATAGGAGCCGTACATACTAAAATCCAGAATGAGATCACAGCCTATATATACAATGACTGAAACAAAAATGATCAAAATCAGACGGGAAACTATCTGCGCCATAAGAAATTCGGTTGCCGTAAGCGGCGTACCCCGCAAACGTTTTAATACGCCATTTTTTCGATAACGGACAATGACAAATCCAATTCCAAAGAGGGCACTGAACATCATGTTCATCCCCAGTACACCTGGAATAAGCCAGTCAATATAGCGAATTTCTTTTCCAGAAACCTTATGGGCTTTTAATGTTTTACCACCACTGGCTTTGAGCAATTGCTCAGTGATATAACCCGCAGGCGAACTGGAATTTACCCAGTAGTATGATTTATCAGGTGCGATTAATAGATCTAACTGGTGGCGTTCAACTTTGGTAATGGCCTGTTCAATATCATCTACAGGGATAAAATTAATATATCGGCTCTGCAGGAACGGGTGATCGAGTTCACCGGAAACGCCCACTTTATAGAGATCTTGAGCGCCATTTGAAAATAATAGTGCAAAGCCCATCATTAAAGCCGTTGGAAAAAGAAATCCCCATGAAAGTGCCGCCCGGTCGCGGATAAATTCAAGATTACGAGCATGTAATATTGCCAGAAAACGTTTCATAGCCGCAAATCTCTCCCTGTCAGCTCTAAAAAGAGATCTTCCAGATTACGCTGACGGATTTGCAGAAAACTCAGGTCAACACCTTCATTTAATAAACTTTCCATGGTTTCATTGACATCAATAGTAGATATTTCAATCCAGCCATTTTGCTGGAATAGGGAATATTGCTGTTGCAACTCATGAATATGCGCTGCAGAAAGTTCTTTTTCAGGGATGCGCACCAGACGTTCAGTAAAATGTTGTTGTAATAACTCATTGGGGGCTCCCTGAGCAATAATACGACCATGATCCATAATAATAATCTCATCACATAATTCTGCAGCTTCTTCCATGTAGTGAGTGGAGAGGATAATCGTTGTACCACGGCTGAGTACATCTTTAATCAGATCCCAAAAATTGTGTCTGGCCTGTGGATCTAAACCTGTTGTGGGTTCATCCAGGAAGACAATTTCAGGATTATTGATTAAGGCTATTGCCAAAAGCATGCGCTGGCGCTGACCGCCGGACAGCTTGCGGTTGTCACTATCAAGAAAACTTGCCAGGTTACAGCGTTTGATCAGATCACCCAGATCTGAGCTTTCCGGGTAAAGCCCTGCAAAGAGCTTAAGTGTTTCCCTTACGGTCAAAAAGTCCTGCAGTGCCGTATGCTGAAACTGGATGCCGCATTGTTCACGAAACCGTTGTCCCAGACGCTCTCCCTTGTAAAGGACATTCCCTGATGTGGCTTGAGTGATGCCTTCCATTATCTCAATGATGGTGGTTTTGCCTGCACCATTAGGCCCCAGCATGCCGAAACACTGACCTTTTTTTATTAAAAAAGAGACATTATCAACTGCAATAGTGGTGTGATAATTTTTGCAAAGAGAGTTTACTTCGAGTATTGCTGTCATCTGTACAGGGTAACAGATGAAACTAAAAAAGAAAGAATTGAAAAAGGACGATTGAAAATATTCGGCTGATCACCAATATTTAGTTTATAATAAACCTTAAATAAAAAATCACCAGTTAGAGAAATTTTATGTTAACAGAATACAGACAACATGTGACTCAGCGTGCTGAGCAGGAATTGCCGCCTTTGCCGCTGGATGTACAACAGACAGCACAATTAGTGGAATTAATTATTCAGCCTCCAGCGGGAGAAGAAGATTTCTTAATGGATCTGCTTATTAATCGTATTCCCCCCGGCGTTGATGATGCGGCGAAAGTTAAGGCTGAATTCCTTAGTGCCATTGCCATAGGGACTCAAACTTCTGCCATTGTGAACCCGGAAAAGGCGGCAGAGATTTTAGGCACTATGGGCGGCGGATATAATATTCAACCGCAGGTTGATTTGCTTGATAATGAACAGCTGGCGCCAATTGCAGTAAAATCACTGTCCAGTGCTCTGTTGATTGCTGATGCCTGGCACAGCATTATGGAAAAAGCAAAAACAAATGCGTTTGCTAAACAGATTGTTGATGCCTGGGCAGCAGGAGACTGGTTTACAAAAAGAGCTAAATTATCAGACAGTATTACCGTCACTGTATTAAAAGTGTCAGGTGAAACCAATACTGATGATTTATCACCAGCAACGGAGGCCTGGTCACGACCTGATATACCACTGCACGCAAAATCCATGCTGGTGACAAAAATGTCTGATGCTCTGGCAACTATTGATGAACTGAAGAAAAAAGGTCATCCCATTGCTTATGTCGGTGATGTCGTGGGCACGGGGTCGTCTCGAAAATCAGCCATTAATTCAGTGTTATGGCACATGGGCGATGACATTCAATACGTGCCGAATAAACGTCAGGGTGGTGTGGTCCTGGGTGGTAAAATTGCCCCGATTTTCTTTAATACCGCAGAAGACTCAGGCGCATTGCCTATCGAATGCGATGTGTCAAAAATGCAGACAGGTGATGTGATCACTATTAAACCGTATCGTGGTGAAGTTTGTGATGAACAGGGTAATGTAATAAGTACTTTTGATATTAGGCCTAATACCCTGGCAGATGAGGTTCAGGCGGGCGGGCGAATCCCACTGATTATTGGTCGAGGACTGACGGATAAGACCCGTGAAGCTCTGGGACTGGAGCCTGCCGATATTTTTACCCGCCCGGAAACAGCTGAAGATACGGGAAAGGGCTTTACTCTGGCACAGAAGATTGTTGGTAAGGCCTGTGGGGTAGAAGGTGTTCGTCCTGGTACTTATTGTGAACCGAGAATTTCCACTGTAGGCTCTCAGGATACCACCGGGGCCATGACCCGGGATGAACTTAAAGAGCTGGCCTGTATGGGCTTTGCCTCTGATTTAGTGATGCAGAGTTTTTGTCATACAGCAGCCTATCCAAAACCGGTTGATATCAAACTGCAGGGTAGTTTACCGGATTTTATAACTCAACGCGGCGGCGTATCGCTGCGTCCGGGTGACGGCATTATTCATTCCTGGCTTAACCGTATGCTATTGCCTGATCAGGTGGGTACGGGAGGGGATTCTCATACGCGTTTTCCATTAGGCATTTCATTTCCGGCAGGTTCGGGATTGGTGGCTTTTGCCTCAGCAATGGGTGTGATGCCGCTGGACATGTCTGAATCAGTTCTGGTTCGTTTTAAAGGCACGATGCAGCCTGGCATTACCCTGCGTGATTTGGTTAATGCCATTCCCTGGCAGGCTATTCAGGATGGCAAATTAACCGTGGATAAAGCCGGTAAAATTAACGTGTTTAACGGACGTATTCTGGAAATTGAAGGTCTGCCTGACTTGAAAGTTGAGCAGGCATTTGAACTTGCAGATTCTTCGGCAGAACGTTCTGCTAATGGCTGTACCGTTCGCTTGAATAAAGAACCGGTTATTGAATATCTTAAATCTAATGTGAGCCTGTTAAGCTGGATGATTGCTGAAGGTTATCAGGATGCCAAAACCCTGCAGCGTCGTATCGATGCTATGCAGGCCTGGCTGGATAATCCGCAATTATTAGAACCTGATGCCGATGCGGACTATGCTGATATTATTGAAATTGATCTGGATACCATTAAAGAACCTATTCTTGCCTGTCCAAATGATCCCGATGACGTCAGACTCTTATCCGAACTGGCTGGACAAAAGATTGAAGAAGTCTTTATTGGTTCCTGTATGACCAATATCGGGCATTATCGTGCCACGTCAAAAGTGCTTGAGACTTATCTTGATAATGGCGGAGGTGCTGTTCCCACTCGTTTATGGATTGCACCACCCACGAAGATGGATGAAAAAGAGCTGATTAAAGAAGGTATTTACAGTATCTTTGGACGCGCAGGGGCGAGAACCGAATTACCCGGCTGTTCACTCTGTATGGGTAATCAGGCCAGAGTGGCGGATGAATCCAATGTGGTTTCGACTTCAACTCGTAATTTCCCCAATCGTCTGGGTAAAGATGCCAAAGTCTTTTTAGCATCAGCAGAGTTATCAGCCGTTGTTGCCACTATGGGAAAACTGCCGACATCTGAAGAATATCAACAGGCTGTTCAGGTACTTGATGAAGACAAGGCTAATGTATATCAGTATTTAAATTTTAATGAAATGTCTGAATACAAATAACCGAGTTGTGCAGTGTTCGGGGGTGCGCTTCGCCTAAAGCGCATCCCTGTGGCGCTCATCCATGGCCCAGCCTTCTGAAAAGGTAGTGATACTAACACCACCAGCACGGGTTTAAAGCACTATTTCCTAATGCTATCCTATTCTTTAACACCCAATAAAATCTCTCTTTTTTTCCCAGGCCCAGAAATTTTAGACATTGTAAATCCTGCTTCAATCAAACCTCGTCGTACAACCCCAGCTGATGTAAAGGTACTTATTGTCGTTCCGGGTTTACTTAATTTTGCCAGAGTTTTAAATAATTCGATTTGCCACATATCCGGATTTTTTGCTGGTGCAAAACCATCCAGATACCAGGCATCCATTTTTTGTAGAGAGTTGTGTTGAGAGTGATTCAGAGATAATTCTTGAGTGGACAGTAAGTGTTTTAATCCTTTTGTGGCATCATCTATTATAAGATTTAAGCGAATTTTACCATTAAATAATTCAAACTGATTTATAGATGCACTGTTATCAGATGGGAAAAAATTTAGTGGATATTGGTTTAATAACTCGCTACAGCATGCTGACAATTGCGGCCATGTTTTTTTAAACGTGGTGTACACCTGTTCCATTTGTAATTTTGTTAGTGGGTATTTTTCTACAGCAGTATATTCAAGTATGCAGTTTAAGTTGTTTATCTGTAACCAGTGATAAGCAGTGACCAGAAAATTCAAACCTGTGCCAAAACCTGTTTCGCCAATTCTTAGCACATAATCTTTGGGTTCTTCTTTGAGTGCATCAAAGCGCTGAGGAAAACCATTTTGTTTTAAAAAAACATATTCTGTTTCCTGTAAACCACCATCGGTGGAAAAATAAAAATCCTGAAACTGCTCAGAAAAAGGCTCGCCACTTTCCATCCAGCGTATTTTTGCTGTTTTATTAATAATAATGATACCTCTTAGTTAATGTTAATCTGAATTTTTCAGATATTAACTAAGGATTGAGAGATGAAAATGCCTGTGGCTTCTTTCTTTTACTTTGTTCGTGTGTTTTATTTTGTTCAACACAATGTGTAAGTGCACTTATCAGGGCTTTACCGTCCCAGCTTTGTTTGTCCTGTGAATACTGAGAGCTTTCCAGATTATTGATGGCATTACTGAGCTGCTCATCATTAATGAGCTGAATAATCGCTGATAATCCGGATAAAGTGGGTTGCTTAAAATAATGTTTTGCCCATTGAATTAAAGCCTGGCTTGCTTTGTGTGCGTTATTATCCAGGCAGGCATCATAAACTGACTGCAGGTAATTATTATGATGTTTGTTGTGAGAGCTGTTTTTATTAGACTTGTTTAGAGAATCGCTGCTTGTTTTTTTAGCTATTTTCTTGTTGTTTGAATAAGCCACAAAAAATAAAGCCAGGGTAATCATCCAGAGAATAAATAAAACGATACTGATCCAGAACCAGATGTTTTTGGTGATACTGATTTCTTTATAGACGATTTTTTCATTTGTTTTAGAGACCTGCTGATCTGACTGAGCTGTCTTTTGCTGACTTACAGCATTTTTTTCCTCAGAAGCTTTAACTTCAGAATCTTTAGCTTCAGAACCTTTAGCTTCAAAAAGAGTACCGGACTGACTATTTTGATCATTTGCTGCGAGTTCATTATTGGGCAGCGCCAACAATGATTGTGCGGGTAATCGAGTTGTTTCCTGCTGATTAGTTTTAGTATTCCACCAGTCAATTTTAATTTCAGGGAGAGTAAAGCGTCCCGATTTTAAAGGAATAATTGCCACAGTATCATGTCTTATGCCAACGACTTTACCATCAATAAGCTGATTACTCAGTTTTTCCTTATCAGGATAAGCTTTTATTGTGTTGGATGATGCAACACTGGTCACAGGTAGTTGTGAACTTAAAAGCCCTTTAGCTCTCACGATAATGCTGCGGGTGATAGCTTCACCCGCAGTGATGGAATGAGTATCTTCAATAATTTCAGATTCAATTTCCAGATTTTCTGCGGGTAACCAGTTTTTTCCAGTATAACTCTCAGGTATGGGTAATATGTTTAAAGTAATGGGTTTGGTACGACTAATAATTTGTCGGCCAGGTCTTGAAAAAAGAGAAAAATTTTGACTGATTTCAGCATTGCCCGAAAATGTGAGTGCAGGAATGGTTAATTTACCGCTTTGCTGAGGATAAAGTGCATAACGACGCTCAATGATATTATAGCGATGCTTTGAAATAATTTTATTATATTTGACATCATTACCTAATTTTTCAACCACGGTATTTGTCAGTTCTAAATCAGTTAATGCTGCATTGGAAAAACGGATCCTGTGGAATAATTGGACTGTTACCATGATTTGCTGCTGGACATAAAATTGTTTGTGCTGTTGTAAACTTTCGCTTGAAGCAGAACTGGGAGCCGAATTGAGGACAGAACTATCTTCTGGCATTGCAATACTATTGCCAGTGATAACAATTTTCAAAAATACTTCCTTACCATCAATGGCAGGCGTGTTTGATTGTTTTTTAATAACGAGATGGATTGGACGGGTTGTTTCACTGCCTATTTTAATGGCAGGAATGGTGATCTCACCCGTTTTTTTCGGTAATAACGTAATATTCCAGCTATGGGTTCGAGATGCATGGCCGTTGATCAGGCTGAAGTTCTGACTCTGGCTTCTGCCCATAATTTGAAAGTTATCTTCAAGTTCTGTTAAGTCAGGATCACCTGAATTATTTTCAGATTTAATTTCCAATACAAGTGTTTCATCAATACTAAGAACTGTTCGGCCGGTTGATGCCGTCACTTCGGCTATAACAGTACCTGTATTAAGCAGTAATAACAGGCATAGCATAATGTGCCATAGCTTATAAGATGCAGTTTTATTATTGCTTTTAATGAAAGGGGATGCGTTTATATTATTCTGCATTTGTATTCGCCTTGCTCTTAGCTTTACCATGGATTTCCCTCGTACTGCGCATCTGTAGAACCTGATTGTCTTTGCTTCAAAAGTGTATTGTTACGAAATTTAATGCGTAAAAGCTCACCAGGATTATCTGGAATACGCTGTAACCATTGCTTAAGCGATTGTTGTTCTTCCTGGCTCAGTTGAGAGAGAACATCATTTTGTGGAGCATGAGCATTTTCCTGATTGTTCTCATCGTCTTCAACAGGTTCAGCTTTAGATTGATTCTGGGCCTGCTGTTTAGCATCATCCAACGAGGGCTCAGGTTTCTCAGGAGATTTTGCTTCATCAGGAGACTCAGGTTTCTCAGGAGACCTTGGTTCATCAGGGGATTTGACTTCATCTAAATCATTGGGCTGATTTTCTTTATTCTGATTGTCTTGTGCGCTTGAGTCATTGTTTTTATCTTTTTTAGAATCAGGGCTTTCTTGTTCTTTTTCTCCGGATTCGGAACCTTCTGAATTTGAATCTTCTGAATTGTTTTTTTCTGATTCCTCAGCATTTGAATTATTACTTTTTGATGCATCATCAGAATCATTTTGTTGTTCCTGATCTTGATTTTCTGATTGTTGTTCGGAATCTTCTTTGTTTTTATCAGCATTTTTTTCTGATGATTGTTTATTTTGCTGAGCTAATAATTTATTTAAATAGTCGATGTTCTGCTGTGCATTTTTTTTAATGTTTTTATCAGATGCAGGCGCTTTTTTTACAGCTTCTTCATAAGCTTCGATTGCCTCCTGGAATTTATTCATGTTTGCTAAAGTATTGCCTTTATTATAAAGACTATCAGCACCATCTGATTGTGTATATTGTTGCAGTGCTTTTTCATAGTTACCCGCCCGATAATAAGCACTGGCTTTCCAGTTATTATCAGAAAAACTATCGGCAGCAGTTTGATAATCTTTTGTATCAAATGATTGTTGACCCTGTTGATCAGGTGTTGACCAGAGATTTTTCCAATACTTATTTAACTCATTGTTGGTATTAAGCTGGACAGCGTCTGGTTCGCTGTCAGCTTCGGCATAAGTAGGTTCAGCAACAAAAGAGGATGCAAAAGACAGGCAAAAAACGAGACTGAGTAATCCTTTTCTAAAATTTAACAATGCCAGAGGTATTAATAATAAAGTAAAATAAGAGCCGGCATCAACCCATTGTTCGAGTTGTTTGTCTTGATCAGTGAGGTGATTATCCTGATCCATTTGTTGAGCTATCAGTTCATGAAAATCATTGTCATCCAATGACAGTTTATAATAATTGCCGCCACCAATACTGGCGAGCTTTTTTAATGGGGCAGGGGCTAACTTGCTCAGAACTACCTGGCCTGATTGATCTTTAATAAAACCGCCTTGTCCCGGTGTAGGAATGGGTGAGCCTGCCTGACTGCCTACACCGATTACGGAAAAACGATAGCCTTGTCGGTGCAGATTTTTAATGCTGCTTGCTAATGTTTTTTGCTGACTTGAATCGACACCATCACTTAGAAGTAATATATCACCCTGAGCAAAACCGGCATTTTTAAAAAGTTGTTTCGCAGTAGCCAAAGCATCTAAAAGATGTGAACCAGTTAATGGCATAATTGATGAATCAAGTGCAGGTAATAGTGACATAATTGTTTTGCTGTCAATGGTCAGAGGGCTGACGGTATGTGCATCACCGGCAAAGGCTATCAGTGCCGTTTGTCCTTCTTTTTTCTGTGTTAAAATATCTATCAGTTTTAGCTTTGCTCGCTCAAGTCGTGAGGGTTTTAAATCTCTGGCATTCATAGAAAGTGATAAATCCAGAATAATTACCAGAGCATTGCCTTGTTGAAAAACAGGCTGTTCTTTTTTTTCCCATGTGGGGCCAGCCAGAGAAAACATAGCGAGTGTTAATATAAAGGGGATACTCCAGTGTAAAAAATTATATGTTCGGGTTTTTGCATGGTTCTGTTGTGCCAGCTGATAGTTTAAAAGTGTTGGCTCACAAACGTCTTCCCAGCCGCTATTCTTGCTGGAACGTTTGAGGAGCAGGAGCAAAAAAAGAGCAGCAAGGGGAATGCCGAACAGCCATTCCGGGCGAAGAAAATGAAATGTTTCCAACATTAGAACTTGCTCCTTCTCTGAAGTAAAGAATGAGATAAAGCATGAAAGAAACTATTAAATAAAGAAAGTTGAGCCAATAGTATAAAAATATTTATCAGCAGGGCAATTGATAGCGGCCAGTAAAAAAGTGATTTACTGGGACGATAGGTGAGATTATCAGATTCCACTGGTTCCAATTCATCCAGCATCTGATAAATCTTTTGCAATTCTTCGGTATCACGCGCACGGAAATATTGGCCGCCGGTACTTTCTGCAACCTGTTTTAATGTCTTTTCATCCAGATCACGCGAGGGGTTAACGCGTTGTCGGCCAAAAAATGAACGCACAATCATTTCATCGGCGCCAAAGCCAATGGCATAGATTTTTATGCCGATCTGTTTGGCTAATTTCGCTGCAGTGACAGGATCAATTCCTGTGTTATTAGAGCCATCAGTTAATAAAATCAGTACCCGTGAGTCACTTTGATCGGCAGGTAAGTCTTTTAGTCGTTTGACTGCCAGCCCGATGGCATCGCCAATAGCCGTTGCTTTTGAGCCAGCCATACCAATAAAGGATTCATTGAGCATTTTTTCAATGGTTTTTCGATCAAACGTCAGTGGTGTTTGCAGGTATGCATGATCAGCAAACAAAATCAGTCCCATTCGATCGCCTTCTCGTTGACGAATAAAAGGCTGCAGCACAGACTTGACGGCTGTGAGTCGATTGACTGCATCCTGAGCAAAAAACATGTCAGCTGTTTCCATACTGCCGGAAATATCAACAGCGAGCATCAAGTCCCGGCCACTGACAGGAATTTCAATGGCTTCACCTGACCATTTTGGCTGGGCACTGGCGGTGATTAAAAAAATCCAGGCTAAAAATGCCAAAATAAGCAACGGTGAAAAAGAGTGCAGTTTCTGAGCGGATGATTGCTTTGTCAGATTATGAAGCTGTTCATAAAATGGTACTCGAAGTGCCTTTTTTTGACTAATATCTACGGGTCTGCTTAAGCCATAAATAATGGCAGGCAAAGGCAAAAGTAAAAACATCCATGGCCAGTCAAAGCTATACATGCTTGTTCTCCACTTTTGCTGTAAAGCGTTTAAAGCTATTTTTTATCAATATTTCTGATGCAGCAAATAATTCCATTAATAGATGTGTGTCAATAGGTGTGTGGGCTGATTGATACGGTACCTGTGTCAATAATACTGAAAATTGATGAGAAAAAGGGCTTTCTTTAAAGCCAGAGTTAGAGCCCGGTGTCGAGTCGTGAGCAATGATTTCATCCAGCAGAGTAAGCCATTGTTCATCAGTAAGTGATGCAACATTGTCTCTTTGGTAAAGAGAGAGTGCATAACGGCGTAAAAAAATGGATAATTTTTTTGCTGTCTCATGGGGATTTGTTAGCGACTCATAATTTTCCTTAATAGAGTTCAACTCTTGCATGGCTTGTGATTTTAATTCTTTACCTGTTGGTGTAGGAATAGTTGGTTTTCTTTTGATCAAGTAAAGAATCAGTAGAAGAAAAATAATAATAATACCAAGCAGTATCCACCAGCCTGGCGCAACAGGCCAGAAAGTAATGGCATCCGGCAGATAAATATCAGCTAATTTAGCGGGATCAAATTGCGCCGCTTGTGTTGGCATTTGAGTAACAGGTGCAGGCATAATTAGTGTCGACTCCTGGCAATTCTACGAACGCTGGGATCTTTACCCAGAGCTGCAAGAAACTGATCCGCAACCTTATCATGGGTAGCCAGATTGATTAGATGAATACGGTTTTTTAAACAGAATTGTTCAATATCATCGGACTTTTTTTGAAACAGTTTATGAAATGAGTTTCTTAAAGAGTTGTCACGGGTGTCAATTGATTGCTGCTGCAAACCATTACTAATGCCATATTGTCCTGGTGGTGGAAGTTGAGTTTCCAGAGAGTCAAAAATATGGGTAATCAATAAATCATTATGTCGTGCAATGTAACGAATATGTTTTAAACTGGCTTCATTCATCTGGTTAAAATCACTGGCAAGTAAAACAATACTGCCCGGGTTAATAACTTTTTGAATGCGGGCAAATAATAGTCCAGTATTCAGCGCCTCTGGTTCTGCATCTGCCTGATCGCTCTCATTATGACTCTTGTTATGACTCTTGTTATGAAAGTCGGTCAGTAATTTAAGAAACTGCAGGACGCCTCGATGCCCCCCTTTAGGGCGCATTTCCATATGACTGGTGTCATTAAAAACCAGACCACCAATCCGATTACTATTATCCGCACCCGCCCAGGCAAACAGCGCAGCAGCCTTTGCCGCAGCCACGGATTTTAAACAATGGCGACTGCCAAAATACATACTGCTGCTGAGATCCACAATAATAAAAACCGGGCGTTCACGTTCTTCATGAAAGATCTTGGTATGCACTTTGTTTGTTCGGGCGGTAACATTCCAGTCAATATTACGAATATCATCGCCAGGCTGATAAGGACGCACTTCGTCAAAATTAAGGCCGCGTCCCTTAAAGGGTGAGCTGTAATTGCCGGATAGTGAGGAATAGGCCTTACGTTGTGAGCCGAGAGAAAGATGAGATGATTGATAGCGTAATTGTATCAATCCCTGTAAATCAACTTCTGTGGCACGAGAGGTTTTAGTGGTAATAGTTATGCCTGATTTTTTGTTTTTCCAGATACTCATTTTTTATTATCTAAAGAGTTATATTGTCTAAGGCACTGCAATGTAGCTGAGTAATTTGTCAATAAAATAATTTGTGTCAATACCATTGGCTTCTGCTTCAAATGAGAGCAGCAGACGATGGCGAAATATATCTGCTGCAACTGCCTGAATATCAGAGGGTGCAACATAGTCTTTACCTGCCATCCATGCGTGGGCACGAGCACAACGATCCAGAGCAATCGTAGCTCTGGGACTGACCCCATAGTTTATCCAGTTGACCAGCTCCTGATCATAAGGTGACGGATCGCGTGTTGCCTGAATAATTGTTAATAAGTATTGTTCAACTTCACTGCTCATATGAATATTAAGAATTTCATGACGGGCAGCAAACAAAACCTGTTGTGAAATGACAGGTGCTTGAGTTTTAACTGCAATACTTTCAGTTGTTTGCAGCAGTTCTTCCTGAGCTTCATTTCGATTGAGTTCTAAAATGGCTTTTTCGGCATCCAAAGAGGGGTAACCAATACTGATATGCATAAGAAAACGATCCAGTTGTGCCTCTGGCAAAGGATATGTGCCTTCCTGTTCAATTGGATTCTGGGTTGCCATAACCATAAAAAGTTTCGGTAATTGATAGGTTTCCCGACCGACGGTAATTTGTTTTTCACCCATTGCTTCTAATAATGCGGACTGAACTTTTGCCGGAGCACGATTAATTTCATCTGCCAGCAGCAGGTTATGAAACAGAGGCCCTTTCTGGAAGTGAAAGGAAGCATCTTGTGGTCTGTAAATTTCTGTTCCGGTTAAATCAGCAGGTAACAAGTCAGGCGTAAACTGAACTCGATGGAAATCCGCTTCAATGAGATTGCCCAGCTCTTTAATTGCTCTGGTTTTTGCTAAACCTGGCGCCCCTTCTACCAGAAGATGGCCATCAGCCAGAAGGGCAATAAATAATTTATTGACCAGTGCTTCCTGACCAATAATTTTTTTTCTTAAACAATCTCTTGCATGTGTTATTTGTTGATATAGGCTCATGATTTTTTTATGTTTTTTTCTTTTTAATTATCCTGTCTCTGCCAAAAAATTAGAAGGGGGAGAGGATACTCTATCTTAAAGTTAATATAAAAGTTGATGAATAACGTAGACCAGAATGAAATCTAAAAGTTCATTCTAAATTTTTTGCAATATTGACGATTTGCTTTCGTTTTAAAAGAAGTTGCCAACGGTTTCCACCCAACTGCTGCCAGAGTACAGCGGCACGAATACTGCTTAGTAACAGACTGCGTATTTTATTGGCATTGTCAGGATTATTTAAAATTTCAGGCTCACCTGAAACCATAATCCGGGGACTCAATTGACTGATAGTATCTGAATAGAGCCCACCCAGACTGGCATAAATATTTTCATGATCGAGCCCAAAGTGCTCCACCTGATTCCGGGCTTTTTCAATGCCATCACTTAATGTTTTTAACATACTCGGATTTTTGAGTAGTTTATTAGCTAAAAAAAGCACACTAATAGAATAACGAGTCAGATCCGTATCACGCTTCTTATCTGAATTGCCCAGTTGCTGCTGGATGAGGTTCAGTCCGTCACGAATACCTGGAATACCCTGAAATACTTGCAAGGTGTTCTCCGGATCAGTATTCAGAATAGCTTTGACTGCAATATTCAGGTAATAAGGATCGATCTTACCTGTGTTTGCAAGTTGTTGTACCTGGTAGCAGTTTTGGAAAATGCCTGCCAGAGCAATGGTACGCTCTTCCATGGATGTTAAATGTTCTATTGTCAATCTGGTGTTTCTCTATTTTTGGGTGCACACATAGGTGCACCCCTACAATTAATTGATGGCTCTATATTAGTTGATGACTTTTAATTTAGTTGATGGCTTTTAATTCAGTTGATGACTTTTAATTTAGTTGATGACTTTTAATTTAGTTGATGACTCCACCCCCAAGACAGATTTCGCCCTGATAAAAGACCACGGACTGTCCAGGGGTGACTGCAAATTGAGGTGAGTCGAATTCTACCATACAATTGGATGGATTTGCTGTGTCAGAGTTTGTTGTTTCAGTCGATGTTGCAATCTCGGTAATGGTACAGGCCTGATCCGGCTGGCGATAACGTGTTTTTGCCATGCATTGAAAAGGTAGTTTGGGTGCTTTTCCGCTGACCCAGTGTAGATTAGATGCGCTCAGAGTTTTACTGTAAAGCAGCGGATGATCTTTTCCCTGAACGACGATAAGCTGATTTTTTTGCAAATCTTTTTGCGCCGCAAACCAGGGTAGTCCCGCATTTTTTCTGGCTGCGTCCTTATCAGCTTTTCGTCCGCCAATACCAAGTCCTTTTCTTTGACCCAGCGTATGGTACATGAGTCCCTGATGCTGTCCTACCACTTCGCCTTCTGGTGTGACCATATCGCCGGGTTGGGCTGGCAGATACCGGCTAAGAAATTTTGCAAAATCACGCTCACCAATAAAACAGATGCCGGTAGAATCTTTTTTATCCCAGGTGGCCAGGTGAAATTTTTCAGCCAGGCGGCGCACTTCGGGTTTTTCTAATTCACCGACAGGAAATAAAGTTTTGGATAGGGGATATTGCCCCAGAGTATAAAGGAAATAGCTCTGATCCTTGTTGTTGTCTTTACCTTTGAGCAGATAAAATTGATCACCTTCTTGTTTAACCCGGGCATAATGCCCAGTGGCTATTTTATCTGCACCCTGCGCCAGAGCATATTCCAGAAAGACTTTAAATTTTATTTCTTTATTACAAAGAATATCTGGGTTCGGAGTACGGCCCGCTTTATATTCGGATAGAAAATAAGCAAAGACATTGTCCCAGTATTCGGGAGCAAAATTAACTCCATGAAAAGGAATATCAAGTTCAGCGGCAATACTTTGTGCGTCAGCAAAATCCTCTTCTGCCGGACAATAACCCGCATCATCATCTTCGTTCCAGTTTTTCATGAAGATTGCTGAAACATCCAGCCCCTGTTGTTTTAACAGCAGGGCCGTTACCGATGAATCAACACCGCCAGAGAGACCAACGATGACAGAGTTTTGGGTAGAGTTGTTAATATTGCTATCGGTTTGTTTGCTCATCTATCCGTTTTTCATTTGCGGGTGTCCAGCCGGAACGCCACTGTGATAATGGAATAATATGGGGGCGCTGACCATTATCTTCAAACCAGGAATCAACGGCAAATTCAGTACCGTTTTCTGAATCGTTTTCTGAGTCGTTTTCTGAGTCGTTTTCTGAGCCAGAGCTCTCACGCATGGCAGCTGAACTATGGGGCCATCCGAAAATAAAATAGCCCCGGGTGACATGATCCATGGTTTTATGCCATTTTAGCAATCCCTGCTTTTCTAAAATAAGCAAATAAGTGGTGCTATTGGTTGATTCATCAATGCAGTCCAGTTGACCATAGGAACCCATGTATTCAAATAATCCTGCTTTATCATGCGTTGTATCTGTTTTAACGCCAATAATTTGTTCAAATTCTGCAATTGCATTGGCTATCTGAATACGTTCTGCCTCGGCTGATTCTGCAGCAGGTTGAAAATGTGCGCTGATTTTCTGCCATTCCGGCTGTGTTAAAGATAATTGTTCAACGCTCTTGCAGCCATGGGCATGGCACATAGAGAAACGGTTAATATCAGGCGTGGTAATAATATCTTCCCGGACAAAAATATCGGCATTTATACTGTTGGAAACAATCAGCAGAGACAGAGAAATCAGCCGAATAATAACATTGTGATATAAATTCATAGTCTATTATTATGCTCACACTGCCAAAACGCTGTATTCACCGGGCTGAAGCTCATTTAAACGCCATTGGCCTATACGATGGCGGATTAAACGAAGTGTCGGAAAACCTACTGCAGCGGTCATCCGCCTGATCTGACGATTTTTACCTTCAGAAATGGTTAATTCTATCCAGGAGGTAGGAATATCTTTTCGAAACCGTACCGGTGGTGTTCTGCTCCAGATGTCGGGTTCTGAGATTTTTCGGACTTTGGCTGGACGCGTCAGACCGTCTTTGAGATTGACTCCATTTCTTAATAGCTCAATTGCCTGCTCATCAATTGCACCGTCCACCTGTACCCAATAAGACTTTTCTTTGCTATGCTTAGGATGAGCAATCTGATGCTGCAGTGAACCAGAGTCGGTCAGTAATAATAAGCCCTCACTGTCACGATCCAGACGTCCGGCCGGATACACTTTATCAATGGATAAATAATCCGACAGGTTTTCTCTATTGGATGCATTTTTTTCATCAGAATCAGTAAACTGACATAACACATTATAGGGTTTGTTAAAAAGTACCAGTTTGGGCATAACTTAAAATGTCATTTATTGTATTACCTGGAAAGATGTGCAGTATATCATTTATTTAACCATTTATTTAACCATTTATTTAACCATTTATTTAACATAGAAGGTGCTTGTAAAATTCCTCTTTATCGTCACCTTTTTTAAAAGAACGATGCAGGAGGATTGTGCAAAAATCTCAATTGACTAAAGATCATTCATAATTAAAATAATGTATAAGAAAAAACTCTCACAAGCTGATGGCAAACTTGATCTGTATAAAGTGCTGGATCAACTGATC
>JAPVVU010000019.1 GCA_028571885.1 Gammaproteobacteria bacterium
ATCTTAGTAGTGATGACAGAGATCACTCTCTAGAACAAGCGCTGGAGAATGAATATTTATTAGAGAATAAAATTATTTTTCGATTGAAACGTAAAAAATCAAGATTACATTTTGAAATAAATAAAATATCATATGAACGACCGGGGATACACATTGGTTCAGAATTACTCAAGCTTGGTGTTTTAGCCAAAGTTCAAGATAGTGATGCAGAAAGGGAATACTCATGAATTTTTTTCATCAATATTCTATAAAAAAGAAATTGTCATTAATGACCTTATTGACGTCGTCTATTGCAGTTGCACTTGGATGTTTCATTTTTATAGTATTTGAAGTTTATGTTAACTGGCAGGAAATGAGTCGTCATCATTCTGTTCTGGCTGAAAGTATTGGTTTAAATGTTCGTAGTGCAATTACCTTTGAAGATAAAAATTATATATCAAGAGCATTGAATGCCTTCGTTATAAATCCAGATGTTGAGGCTGTTTTTGTTTATAACGAAGAAAATGAATTACTTGCGGATTATTATATTGGGGAAAGTAGAAATAATTCCATCCCGGTTTTAAATAAAGATTTACTAAAAAATACGGATAAACCTATTGTTCAATATGAATATAAGCATCTTACTATTACTCGTTCCATCTGGGTCGAAAATGAATATGTTGGAAGTATTGTTCTAATTGTTTCATTAAATCGATTTTATTTACATATACTCTGGGTGGTATTAATTACTCTCGTTGTTTTTATTTTGATTAATTTTTTAAGTTTTCTTATCTGGCAAAAATTACAGGTAATGATCACTGAACCCATTGAAAAAATGATGAAGATCAGTACCAGAGTATCACAAGATGAAGACTATTCTTTAAGGGTTAAGGTGGAAGGTGAAGATGAGTTAGCTAAACTTGGACTGTGTTTTAATGAAATGCTGGCTCAGATACAACTGAGAGACATTGAACTAAACGAACACCAGAATCATCTTGAAGGATTGGTAAAAAAGAGAACCGAACAGGCAGAACAGGCAAGTAAGGCAAAGAGTGAGTTCCTGGCGACAATGAGTCATGAAATTCGGACACCAATGAATGCTGTTATTGGAATGACAGAACTCTTACTGACGAGCAAACTTGAATCTAAGCAAAAACGATATGCTGATATGATTTTAAATTCCAGCACACTATTGTTAAAGATTATAAATGATATCCTTGATTTTTCAAAAATTGAGGCGAATAAACTTAAACTGGAAGAAGTATTTTTTCATCCTGAACAAATACTGGCAGATGTTAAGGAAACTTTTTTTAATGAAGCAAGTAATAAAAACCTGAAACTTCAACTCATCGTTGATACTAAAATAACAGAGTATGTAATAGGCGATCCGTTTCGCTTAAAACAGATAATGAATAATTTATTATCTAATGCAATTAAATTTACTGACAATGGAAAAGTAACCATAAGTCTTGAACGACTTAAAGAAACAGATGATACCATTAGTTTCTGCTTTTCAGTGCTTGATACAGGTATTGGTATTAAAGAGGAAGCAATAAAGGATCTGTTTTCTGTTTTTCACCAGGCGGATAGTTCAATTACTCGTGAATTTGGGGGTACAGGTCTTGGGTTAGCAATTTCTCAAAATATCACTCAATTAATGGGGGGAGAAATTCAGGTCCAAAGCATTGAAGGTGTTGGCAGCCATTTCTTTTTTGTTTTAGATTTAAAGAAAGTAACCCCTGAAGAATTATCCAGGAATGAAATAATCCATGAATTATCCCGTGAAGTACAGTTATTTGAAGAGAGAGATAATAGTCAATACACAATATTGGTAACGGATGATGATCCTGTGAATCTGGATGTGATAAAGGGTTTACTGGAAAGTTTGGGGTTTAATGTTGAAGTGTCTCATAGTGGTATAGATACACTTGAACTGGTAAAAAATAAGGGGACTGATTATTTTGATCTGATTTTGATGGATATCCAGATGCCTGGAATGGATGGTTATACCGCAAGCCAGAAACTCAGAGAAAACAATTTATCAATCCCCATCCTGGCATTGAGTGCTCATGTAGAGACAGAAGCTCGCAAAGCGGCATTTAAATCGGGTATGGATGACTATCTGACCAAACCCATTCAAATGGAAGAACTCAGTAAAGCGCTGAATCAATGGCTTGGCATGCGGGATATACTAAGGCAGAGTGATGGCTCATCGCGACAAACAGCAGAAGGCTCTTTACTGCAAAGCGCTGATGGCTCTTTACAACAAAGCGCTGATGGCTCTAACCAGTTAAAAAAGAGTCCATTCAGACATCTATCGATTGTTTCATTAGATGAGGTTATGGAACGGCTCAATTATAATGAAAAACTTTTAAATAAGTTGTTGGAAAAATATTATGATACTTATTGTGATCATTTCAAATTATTACAAGAGGCTTATGATGCACAAGATTATCAGCAGGTATCTGAACTGGTCCATAAAATAAAGGGTGCCTCACGATCATTGAGTATTGAATCCGTTGCTTTTGAGGCAGAAAAGCTTGAATTAGTATTAAAAGACGGACAGGTTTCGAGTGCTGATGATAGTATTGAATTAATGGAGAATCTGGAAAAAGCGCTATCCCATACAATGGATGAATTATCTGAATTTCTGAAGCAATGAGGAAAATCATGCTAATGACAGTTTATCCTGACATCGCAGCTTATATGAATACGTTATAATTTGCTTATAACTTTAGGGAAAATTCATTATCCTGGAGATTAGGATGCTGTTTGAGAATAGTGAGAATGTTAAAAGGAATTTATTATGTCACTGTCTATTGTGTATAGCCGTGCAGGTGGTCTGGAAGCACCGCTGGTTACTGTTGAAGTTTTATTGACTAATGGTTTGCCAAGTCTGAATATTGTTGGCCTTCCCGAAACAGCCGTTAAGGAAAGTAAAGATCGCGTCAGAGGTGCTATTATCAATAGTCGATTTGAATTTCCTGTGCGACGAATTACCATTAATCTGGCACCAGCTGATTTACCGAAGGAAGGCGGGCGTTTTGATCTGGCTATTGCCCTGGGTATTCTTCTTTCATCCAAACAACTGGAGCTTTTGAAACAAAAATCCCAGTTTAAAGACCAGGGTCAATATAATCCTGTAGAAGTCTATGAATTTGTTGGTGAACTGGCACTCAGTGGTGAATTACGAGCCGTTGATGGTATTCTGCCTATTGCTATTCAGGCAAATAAAAACAAGCGCATTTTAATTGTACCAGAGGAAAACGGGTTAGAAGCTTCATTGATAAAAGGGCTTACAGTTTATACTGCAAAACATTTACTCGAAGTGTGTGCTTTTTTAAAAGGTGAAATGCAACTCGCTCAACCACAGATCAAGAAAGTACCTGAGCAGGAATTTTATTCAAGCTGTTTGTCCGATATTTGTGGTCAGCAAAGTGCTAAACGAGCATTAGAAATTGCGGCGGCTGGTCAGCACAGTTTGCTCATGAAAGGACCACCTGGAACAGGAAAGACCATGCTGGCGAGTCGTCTGGTCACAATTTTACCCAATATGTCCGATGATGAAGCAGAAGAAGTGGCCGCAATTCGCTCAGTTTGTGGTGAAAAAGTGAGTATTGATAATTGGGCGGTTCGTGGCTTCAGAGTGCCTCATCATACCGCATCAGGCGTTGCACTTGTCGGTGGCGGCAGTTATCCAAGACCCGGTGAAATCAGTCTGGCTCATCATGGAGTGCTTTTTATGGATGAACTGCCGGAATTTTCTCAGAAAGTTTTAGAAGTATTAAGGGAGCCGTTAGAATCAGGAAAGATAGCGATTTCACGTGCGGCTAAAAAAGCAGAGTTTCCAGCTTCATTTCAATTAATTGCTGCTATGAATCCCTGTCCTTGTGGGTATTGGGGTGATACCCAGAATAATTGCCGCTGTACCAGTGAACAGGTGCAGCGTTATCAAAATAAATTATCCGGCCCATTTTTAGATCGAATTGATATGCACATTGAAGTGCCGGCATTGTCTCATAAAGACTTACAACAGAATAGTGATTCAATAGAAAATAGTTTTGCTGTTAAAAAACGGGTTATCAGTGCTCAGAAGAAACAACACTCAAGGCGAAAGCATTGCAATGCTCACTTGACGAATAAAGAAATTGAAGAAGATTGCCATTTATCTGAAAAAAATATGAAAGTACTGGAAAAAACGATGACTAAAATGCATCTTTCAGCCAGAGCTTACCATCGAATATTAAAGCTTGCTCGAACAATTGCTGATTTAGAAAACAGTGATAATATTCAATTGCATCATTTAACCGAGTCAATTGGATATCGAAAAATTGATCATTTTCAATGAGAGTTGCATAGTTTCTAAACCAATGCCTATCTAAAGAATACTTAGTAGAAATAATGAATAATAAACAGTTTTATAAAAGACTAGAGGAAAAAATACCCCACTGGCAGGCGCAAGGCTGGCTGGATGAAATTGCTTCACAAGAGATTCTAAATGATGTTCAGTTTGATGCAAAAAGTATAACGACTGATAAGTCTCATAAGTTAAGCCTTATCTTAGGTATTATGGGGGTGATGCTTTTATCAGCAGGAGCCATTAGTTTCTTTGCCGCAAACTGGCAGGGTATGAGTAAGTTGTTTAAATTAAGCCTTCTGTTCTCTTCAATGACAGGTGCTTATCTTGCTGCTGCATGGGCTTTGACAGAGCAACGATATCCGGCCCTGGGGCAGTCCTTGCTTTTATTGGGTGTTTTATTGTTCGGCAATAATATTATACTAATTGCACAAATTTATCATATTGATAGCCATTATCCAAACGGTATTCTTTTGTGGACAGTGGGCGCTTTAATCAGCACCATCATTATGCGCTCTGAGGCTGTTTTAATTGCGGCAAGTATCTTAGCTTTGTTATGGAGCGGGATGGAAATATTTGACTTTAGACTAATACACTGGCCCTGGCTAATATTCTGGTCTATTGGTGTTTTTATCGCAATACGCCAAAAATATCATCTGGCGAGTCATGTTATTATACTCAGCCTGTTTTTCTGGTTGTTATTTAGTTTTAATAACTTTACTCGTTACGCATCTGAAGGCAGCATTATACAAGTCTATCTTTTGCTTGGTCTGGTTATTTTTATGTTAGCACGGGCAATAAAGTCCAGACAATATGCACTTTATTTTTTAGAAAATCTGTCGCGTTACGCTTTCGTTTTTGCCATGATTTTTCTTTATGTATTGAGTTTTCCCGGTCTTGATTTGTATCCATCTTTATCTCATACGAGTGCCTCTGAGAGTATAAAAGCTCAGCTGAGCTGGCTGTTCATCAACCTTGTTTTAATGGCAGCAGTGATATTTCTTTCTTTATATCATCTTAAGCAAACAAAAAAAACAATACCGCTTTATAAATGGCTGGGATTTTTATGGCTGTTAATCTTATTTGCCACATTATTACTTAATATCTATTTCTACCCGGACTTTTTTTCTCAGGGCAAAGAAAAATATACAGTCATTATTATCAACCTGTTATTGTTTTCACTGGTGATTGGATTGATTTATTCAGGTTTAGTAGAGCATAAACCTTTTTATGTGAATACAGCCTTTGTTATTTTTACTATTACGCTGATCAGTCGGTATTTTGATACTTTCTGGGACTTAATGGATCGCTCCCTATTTTTTATTATAGGCGGATTATTATTGATGTTTGGCGGCTATTGGCTGGAAAAGAAAAGACGTCAGCTGAGTCTGCGCTGCTTTAATCAACAAGATGGTGTTACTGATGATTAATAAGCTGCATAAACCCGTTTTACCCAGAATACTTTTTATCCTGTTGATTCAAACTTTATTATTAGTTGCTATGATAGCGAGTCGTCAAATCATTCTATCATCTGATACGGTTGTAATTTTGGAAACCAAACCAATTGATCCCCGTTCTTTATTTCGAGGTGATTATGTACGTCTGAATTACGACATTAATGAATTACAATTGGATGAACTTTCTGGTGACCGAACATTTAAAACAAATGATACAGTGTATGTTGTTTTACAACAATCGGGTCAATACTGGGATGCTATGGCAATTTATTTAGAAAAAGACAATGCGCTTAATTCTTCTGAAAAGAAGGCAAACGAACATAAAGTCCTGATTCAGGGTGTTGTTAAACGTGTGACGAACAGACAGTGGGATAGAGATGATAAGGCTGATGTCTTCGTAACTAGTTTACGTGTAAATTACGGCATTGAAAATTATTTTGTACCTGAGGGTGAAGGGTTAAAACTTGAACGCCCGGAAGCGAATGATAAAGTAACATTAGAAATTGCGCTTGATGACGATGGGCATGCTGTGATTAAAGCGCTATTATTGAATGGCATTCAACAATATGAGGAGGCTTTGTTTTAGGGGCAAGCTTTAAATTAAGAGTTCTAAATAAGGGGTCTGACAAATTTTCGTACTTTTGTCGGTTTACTACCTTAGAGTTAATTTGAAAAGAATGAGGTGGCGCTCGAAACGTGGTGCTGAAAACAGATGATTCGATGGACTGCTTAGCCTTGCGGGGGACGCTTTGAACACATCCATGTGCCGCTTATCCTCGGCGTCCTGCCCCGAAATACCCCCTCAAGGCTAAGCAGTCCATCGAACCCTCCTGGCCGCATCGCATTTCTCACTCGAGGTAAAAGAGCAACATCAAAAGATAAAAATAAAGCCAAAGCCTGGAGTCCGAATGTTTTTTCTTATCTTTTGCTCTACCTCCCAAGGCGAGAAACGTGATGCCGATAGGAAGGTGGTCAGGTGTTGTTTGCCTTGCAAGGGGCATTTCGAGGCAGGACGCCGAGGATAAGCGGCACATGGATGTGTTCAAAGCGTCCCCGGCAAGGTGAATGACACCTGACCAACTTCCGGTTTTAAAAAACACCACTTTCGAGTAGACCACCATTCTTTTTATATTACCGCTAAGGTAGTTTTTCTGATACTCAGTGTGCACCATTTCCCCTCATGGGGCCTACTTTTGGAGGAACAGCTGTTTAGTAAATTTTCTCTTCTCCTTCAGGACGTTTTTTAAAGCGTTTATAGCTCCATTGGTATTGAGATGGCACTTCTCTAATAAAACTTTCAACGGTTTTATTTAATGCTGTCGCAGAAATGAGCGGATCAGAATCTGATATTTCAGGATCGGCCGGTCTTATGTGCAGATGATAACCTTTGCCGTGCGGCAGACGTTCAGCGTAGCCAATAACAATAGATGCACCCGTTTTACTGGCCAGTTTGGAAATAAACGTCATGGTCAATGTCTGAATACCAAAAAAAGGCGCGAATATTCCACTATTAATATCATCAGGATTCTGATCGGGTAAAATACCCGTGCCGTTACCCTGTTTGAGTGTTTTAAAAATACTCTTTACACCAGAGGCATCGGCAGCAACCAGCGTGGCACCGGAACGAATACGTGAGTGACGGACAATATCATCCAGTGCTTTTATTTTGGGACGGGAATAGAGAATAGTGACTGGAATGTTAGCGCCAAGGTACAGGCCAGCAATCTCCCAGCAGCCTAAATGAGGCGTGAGTAGAAAAACACCTTTATCAGACTGCATGGCTGCATCCATATGCTCTTTACCAGAAACTTGTGTGAGCAGTGATAAGGTTTTATCTGGTGGCCAAAGCCACATGGGTCCCATTTCTGTGAATTGCTTGCCTAATTCAATTAAACTATTTTTTAATATGGTTTCTTGTTCCTTCGCTGTCATCTCAGGGAAACAATGCTGGATATTTATTCTGGAAATCCGCCAGGTCTTTCCTTTCAGGTAATAGAGAATAAGGCCAATCCATGAACCAATTCGATGGTTTAGTCTAAGCGGCATCATGGCAAAAAAATGCAATGTGATAGTAATTAAAAATTTTTGCATTGTTTAATTAAATTCTCTTACTTATGTTCATCAATATCTCTAGCAATGTTATGAATATTATCTTTAATGCCAGTGGCATTATCAATGGCCATCAATGGCTTCAGAGTCGTCAGCAAATTGTTAAACAAGCTGGGATTAAGTTTTTCTTCTTCAGCCAGTACTTGTTTCATATGATCTCTTTGTGTCGGCATACTGAAACAGGCAGGGCAGCTATCAGGGATCACGGGGAGTTGAGCGGCTTTAGCATAGGCACTGGTTAATGTTTCGCGGGCATACACAAGAGGACGGATCACTCGAATATCACCCGCCTGAATCAAATAGTTAGCCTTCATTGTCTGTAGTTTGCCATTATGAAAGGCTGACATTAAAAAACTTTCAGCCAGATCATCCAGATGCTGTGCCAGTGCCAGAACATTGTAGCCTTCTTTTCTTGCTGTGGTGTATAGTATGCCGCGTTTCATTCGTGAGCAAAAAGAACAAAAGGAATCACCATCCATGGCATCTTCAGCCTGTTCTAAAATGGCCTGTTCCTGATAAAAGTAGGGGATGCCTAAATTCGCCAGATATTCTTTGAGAGGCGATGGATCAAAACCGTCAATTTGGGGATCAACCGTAATTGCACCCAATTGAAATTTTATCGGAGCATACTGTTTTAAATGGTGCAGAATCAGCAGCAGAGATAATGAATCTTTGCCGCCGGAGAGGCCTAACAGGATTCGATCACCTTCATTGATCATCTTAAAATCAGCAATGGCACGGCCAACCGGGCGCATGAGTTGCCTGGGCGGTTTGAGGTAGTTTCTTTTTATAATGTCTTGCTCAGCTAAAAATGTGAAAACCCTATCATAGCAGATGAAGCATTTTTTTAAAAAAGCTTAAAAAATATGAGATATTTCCTTGAACACAATACCTCTGTCCATTATTCTACTATTCTAAGATAATCTTAGGTAAAAAATGGATTAGGAAAATACTATGGCCGGCTTTGACGTATTTGTAATTGGTTTTATCATTTTTGTGTTTATTTTAATTGTAATGGGCATGAAGAAAGTTAATCAGGGAATGGAATATACGGTTGAACGTTTTGGCCGTTACACCCGCTCATTACACCCCGGGCTAAATTTCATCATACCGGTATTTGATGCGGTGGGGCATCGGGTAAATATGATGGAGCGGGTTATGGACGTGCCCTCTCAGGAAGTCATTACCAAAGATAATGCTATGGTAAAAGTGGATGGTGTGGTTTTCTTTCAGGCCATGGATAGCGCAAAAGCGTCTTATGAGGTGAATAATTTAGAACATGCGATTCTTAATCTGACCATGACCAATATCAGAACGGTGATGGGTTCAATGGATCTGGATGAATTACTCTCCAAACGTGATCAAATTAATACTCAGTTACTTAATGTCGTTGATGAGGCAACAACCCCCTGGGGTGTCAAAGTGACTCGAATAGAAATCAAAGACATTGCGCCGCCAATGGATCTGGTGGATGCCATGGCGCGACAGATGAAAGCTGAGCGGGAAAAACGTGCTAATATTCTCGAAGCAGAAGGTGAGCGACAGTCAGAAATTTTGCGTGCTGAAGGTGAAAAACAGTCTGTGATACTACAGGCAGAAGGCGATCGGGAAGCTGCTTTTCGTGAAGCAGAGGCACGTGAGAGACTCGCTGAAGCAGAGGCTAAGGCAACCCTGATGGTTTCTCAGGCAATTGAAAAAGGTGATCTTAATGCCATTAACTATTTTATTGCAACTAAGTATGTGGATGCATTGAAAGAAATTGGCACTGCAGAGAATCAAAAACTTATCTTTATGCCATTGGAGGCTTCAGGGGTGATTGGTGCTATCGGCGGTATTAGTGAATTAGTAAAAGAAGTTAATAAAAACAATAATTCAGATTAAAGTATTTAACTGATTTACTTTAGTCTCTTAATGAAAATATTTAATATATTTATATAAAGAAATAAAAATTTTCATATAAGAGACTTATCCAGCTTGTCTGGGTTAGGTTAAACCCAGTCTGAAATAGGAGCTCTAATGGAATCAATATTTTTGCACTTGGAATTTTGGCACTGGCTGACGCTTGCTGTGGTATTGATTATTTTAGAGATGTTCAGCCCGGGTGTCTTTTTTATCTGGCTGGGAATTGCGGCGGCCTGTGTGGGCATCGTGTTGTATGTGCGCCCTGATCTGAGCTGGCAGATCCAGTTAATTGTGTATGCTGTCTTATCTATTGTGAGTATTATCTCCTGGCGCTTAACTCGTGTTTTTTTCCCCCTGGAAGAATCTGAGGTACCTCACTTAAACCGTAGAGCTGATCAATATGTTGGTCGAACATTCACTCTGATTGAGCCCATAGTTAATGGCGTTGGTAAGATTAGAGTCGATGATTCAACCTGGCGTGTGCAGGGTGAAGAGGCACCTGCAGGCTCACAGGTTAAAGTCACTGGTGTTGATGGTATTGTTTTTGAAGTGGAAATGAAAAAATAGGCAGGCAAAGCATTCTTGCAGATAAACAATTTACCTGCAGAGTTTCATTTCTATAGCAAGCTGTGTCCTGGCTTTCAATAAAGCAGTCAAATAAATCACATTAAGCCCGGGCAATATTCACCAGATTGGATGCTTCCACCAATAGGCAATCAGCATTTTCGGCCTGTTTCAAATAAGCAACCACCAGCTCAGAAGCCTCATCTGTGAGAATACTGTTAATACGATCCATGACTTTAAACTGCTCTGGCTTAAAATCAATCACATCATTGATGTCATCGATACGAAGGGCAACTGTGGGTGTGATACCATCTTCAGTGACATACAGCAGTACTTGCCGTGTTGATTCTTTTAAGTGAGTGCGAGCCTGTTCAAAGCGTTTCAAGAGACGTTTCAAGGTGATATTTCTTTCGTAGCTCAGTAACTTTAGAGCGTGATCAAGCTGATTATCTTTTTTCATGTCCAAAAGCTTATCAGCCAGAGCATGAATTTGTTTGTGCGGTTTATCAAACTCACAAAGCACTTCCATTAGCGTTTCATCACGGGTTTTGAAATGATCATACCACTGACCAAAAGCACATTTATGCGGATCCTTTGCTTTTACGAAAGGAGTACCATTAACCAGGCTGTCCTCTAATGCCTCAATCCAGTCAATGTGATCTTTTTCTTTGTCATAGAGTAACTGAATCAACTCATTGCTATTTTCAACACCTGAATCAAAACCTAACATATTAGCAAAATCCAGCACAGGAACAGCATTGCCTTGAAATTCTACCATCCCAACCAGCCCCTTAGCTTTTGCTGGTAGTGTTTGAATATTACCCATTTCCTGACTGATTGTTAGAACTCTTGAAATATCAATGGCATAAAGAGTATCTGATACCCAAAATGTGAATGCTCTGAGGCCGTTTGCATACTGCTCCATCATTTGATTATTGGAGTCAGGCAAATCAGTTGCTTGCATTGCTGGCATATTCATTGTTTAGTCCTGTCCTGATTTGTGCATGTCTTTGTGTTGCTGTGCTTTGGTATCGCCATACATAGGAATGTTTTTTATTGTCTGCTTAAGAATAACGGATAATTAAAAAAAAACTTTAATATTGGGATAAATTTTTATTGAATTTAAATAAATTCTGATTTATAGGAAACATTCCGCTATAATAGCGCCTTTTCTTTTAAGCTAAATGAAATCAGCTATTCGTCAGAGGCGACTGCTGCTTTATTTAGCTTGACACTTCCCTATTAACTATAGCTTATTTTTGGACTTTCACAGTGAAAGATATTAGTAAAATCAGAAACATCGCCATTATTGCACACGTTGACCATGGCAAAACCACGCTCGTAGACGAGCTTCTTAAACAATCAGGCACTTTCGGCGAGCGTGAGGAAGTATCCGAACGGATGATGGATTCCAATGATCTGGAAAAAGAGCGTGGTATCACGATTTTATCCAAAAATACGGCCATTGAATGGAATGACTACCACATTAACATTGTGGACACACCGGGACATGCCGACTTCGGTGGCGAAGTTGAACGAGTACTCTCCATGGTTGACTGTGTTTGTCTATTAGTCGATGCCGTTGAAGGTCCTATGCCGCAGACACGTTTTGTGACACAAAAAGCGTTTGAACTGGGCCTGAACCCCATTGTGGTTGTGAACAAAATTGACCGCGATGGCGGTCGTCCTGACTGGGTTATTGACCAGACTTTTGAGCTTTTTGATCGCCTGGGCGGCACCGATGATCAGCTTGATTTTCCAATCGTTTATGCTTCAGCTATCAATGGTTATGCCTCCCTGGAAGATGATGTGCGTGAAGGTGATATGACCCCTTTATTTGAAACCATCGTCGACAAGGTATCTCCACCGGATGTAGATATCAGTGCACCCTTCCAAATGCAGGTGATCAGTCTGGACTATAATAGTTATATGGGTGTTATTGGCATCGGCCGTATCAAACAAGGTACCATTAAAGCCAATACACCGGTTGTTATTATCGACCATGAAGGTAAAGAACGTAAAGGCCGTATGCTGAAACTCTTTGGCTTTAAGGGATTGGAAAGAATTGAAGTAGAAGAAGCGCAGGCAGGTGATATTATTGCCTTCTGTGGTATTGATGGTCTTAATATCTCGGATACCTTATGCGATCCTAATTCTGTAGAAGCGTTACCGGCATTAAAGGTTGATGAACCAACGGTCACCATGACCTTCCAGGTCAATAACTCGCCTTTTGCAGGCCGTGAAGGTAAATTTGTCACCTCGCGCCAGATTAAAGACCGCCTGGATAAGGAATTGCTGCACAATGTTGCGTTGCGGGTTGAGCAGACAGCAGATCCTGACAAATTCAAAGTATCAGGGCGCGGTGAACTGCATCTGGGTATCCTGATTGAAAATATGCGCCGGGAAGGTTTTGAGCTGGGTGTTTCCAGACCAGAAGTGATAACTAAAGAAGTTGATGGTGTCATGAGTGAGCCGTTTGAAGAAGTGATGCTTGATGTGGAAGAACAGCATCAGGGCGGTATCATGGAAAAAATGGGAGATGTTAAGGGTGAACTGACCAATATGGTTCCAGATGGTAAAGGCCGGGTAAGACTGGAATATATTGTTCCATCAAGGGGGTTAATTGGTTTTCAGACTGAATTTATGACCCAGACATCCGGTAGCGGCTTGTTTTATCATAACTATTCTCATTATGGACCAATGGTGCCAGGTGACTTTGCCAAACGTGATAAGGGTGTATTAATCAGTAATGGGCAGGGTGCCTCCGTCGCTTTTGGTTTGTTCAATCTGCAGGAACGCGGTCGTCTCTTTATTGGCAGCGGTGTTGATATCTACGAAGGTATGATTATTGGTATTCATTCACGTAGTAATGATTTAGTGGTTAACGCACTAAAAGCCAAGCAGTTAACCAATGTTCGTGCCTCTGGAACAGATGAAGCCGTGACTTTGACAACACCAATCAAGATGTCGCTGGAACAGGCGCTGGAATTCATTGATGAAGATGAACTGGTTGAAGTAACACCAGAAAGTGTTCGAATTCGTAAGCGTATGTTGACTGAAAATGAACGCAAACGTGCAGCACGTCCTAAAAAAGCTTAAATTAAGTTTTGATTTGTAGTTTACGGATTGTCTGTTCAGGCTTTCCGTAAACCATAACATTCTATATAATTTCCCTTTTTCGGAAAATACTCATTGCGTATTCCGCAAAAACTGCCTACCCTTAAATCATACAAAACACAAATGATTAACTGGAAGGTAACCTATGAAGATTTTAAAACATACATTTATCCTGTCTTTCGCATTCTTTTTCTTAGTTTTAGGGACATTTTCACAAGCAGAAAATGCTAAAGAATACGCGGATCATATCGTCTATTTTAATGCTTTTCCTACGGACTCATTACCTCCACAGATGACCAAACAATATGGTCTGAAACGAAGTAAGAATTACGCCATGATAAATATTTCCGTTATGGAAAAGGCTGCAGGTGTGCCAACGGGTGTTAAATCCAAAGTGACGGGTAATTTAAAAAACCTGATGGGACAGACCAGAGCCATAGAGTTTAGAGAAATAAAAGAGGGTAAGGCTATTTATTATATTGCCCAGATTGGTGTGCAGAGTAAGGAAGTCGTCAATTTTAATATTGATATTCAACCCGATGGCAGCAATGAGAAATATGAAATTAAATTCAGTAAACAATTCTGATTTTTTTTGGTTTCCTGGAGCTGGGTTGAAGCCTGAATTGAGGCTTGAGCACATTCTCAGGCTTGCATACGAATACTGATATTAAATAGAGAAAATACTCCAAAGGCAATAATAATGGTGCCTGCCAGAGCACGCACCCAGTTTTTTCGAATAAAGCTGGACAGGCCGGTGGCAAAAACACCCATTGCTAATAAAAGAGGTAAAGTACCCAAACCGAAGCTGAGCATTAACAAGCCGCCTTCAACCGCACTGCCTGTTGAAATAGACCAGATCAAAATAGTATAAACCAGACCACAGGGCAGCCAGCCCCATAGTGAACCCAAAATAAAAGCCTGCAGGGGTGACTTAACGGGAATAAATCGGCGACTAATGGGTTCAATTTGTTTCCAGATCACGCCCCCCGCTTTTTCTATTTTTCGTAAGCCGAACCACCAGCCGCCAATATATAAGCCCAAAGCAATCATAAACAATGCTGCAAAAATTTGCAGGCCAAACTGGATGTTATGCAAAACAGGCAGATTTGAAGCGAGCATACTAATGCCGCCCACCAGAACACCTGCGACGCTATAACTCATTATGCGCCCGCCATTATAAGCAAGCAGATAAGGATATGTGCTTTTTGTTGATAAGGAGTCATTAGCTGGTGAAAAGCCATTAGCGGGTGAAGAGCCTTTAGCTGACAAGGAGCCATTAGCTGATAAAGAGCCTTTAGCTGACAAAGAGCCATTAGCAGATGAAGCTGATTCCCGTTTAATGCCAAAGGTCAAAGCACCGACAATACCGCCGCACATACCAAGACAGTGAACACCACCCAGTAATCCGGCAATAAAAGCCGTCAGATAAGATATTTCAACAGGCATTTAACTTACTCTTAACTTATATATCGCGTTCACTATTATAGATCTCTATCATAAGTCATGATGAGCGGGGCATGATCAGAAAAGCGTTGCTCTTTGTATATTGAAGTGGACTTCAGTAATGGCACAAGTGTGGGGGAAATAACCTGATAATCAATACGCCATCCGGTATTATTTGCCCAGGCCTGGCCTCTATTTGACCACCAGGTATACTGATGTTCTTCTTTATTGAGAACCCGAAAAGCATCACAAAGACCAATCTCATTACCAAAGAGCTTATCCAGCCAGGCGCGTTCTTCAGGGAGGCAGCCGGAACGCTTTTTGTTGCCATTGAAGTTTTTGATATCAATTTTTTTATGGACAATATTCCAGTCACCGCAAACAATATATTGCCGATCACTCTGGGCCATCTCTTTGAGCAGAGGGCTTATCTGGTCTAAAAATTCCATCTTTAATAACTGACGATCATCCTTAGAAGAGCCTGAAGGCAGATAGAGAGAGGCAATACTCAAATCACCGAAATCAGCCTGAATATAACGGCCTTCTGTATCAGCGACATCCCAGCCCAGTCCTGAGGTGATAAAATCGGGTTCTTTTTTAGAATAGATTGCAGTACCGCTATAACCTTTTTTCTCGGCATCAAAAAAATATCGAAAATAGCCAGGCGGGGAAAAAACAGGTGCATCCAGCTGATCAAGCTGAGCCTTGGTTTCCTGAATACAAACTACATCCGGTGATTCTTCCAGCATCCATTCAAAAAAACCTTTTTTTGCCGCAGCACGTATACCATTTAGATTCGCAGAAATAACTTTCATAATATCTTTTATTGATGACTCTTACTTGTAACTGATGTCTGTAAAAAAGCAGCCACTATTGTAACTTAATCTGAGGTATAATTCATTTACTCGTGAACCCGTCACAGCACCGGGCTGATAAAGTGCAGTGCAGAGAAATTATTTAGATAAAACAGGCCAGAAAATGCAAGATTACCAACGTGCTTTTATTGAATTTGCCATTAGCAAAGGCGTGCTTCGATTTGGAGAATTCACTCTGAAATCCGGGCGCATCAGTCCTTACTTTTTCAATAGTGGTCTTTTTGATACGGGCGGCTCTTTGGCAAAATTAGGTCGTTTTTACGCCAGTGCTCTGGTGGCTAATGAAATTGACTTTGACATGCTCTTTGGCCCGGCCTATAAAGGCATCCCCCTGGCATCAACCTGTGCCATCGCCCTGGCTGATGAGCATGGCAGAGATTTACCCTATAGTTTCAATCGTAAGGAAGCCAAAGATCATGGCGAAGGCGGTACTATTGTCGGTTCTGCTCTTAAAGGTAAGGTAATGATCATTGATGACGTGATTTCTGCAGGTACTTCCGTTCGAGAGTCAATTGATCTCATCAATCAGGCCAATGCCACACCAGCAGGTGTAGTGATAGCATTGGATCGTCAGGAGTTGGGCAAGGGTGATGTTTCAGCCATTGCTGAAATAGAAAAAAATTATAATATACCCGTGACCAGTATCATAAAACTGGAACACCTTATTTTATTCCTGCAGGACAATACCGATATGGCACAATATTACGATAAAGTTCAGGCGTATCGGGAACGTTATGGTGCTTAAGGAGGGTGTTATAAAAGTGCTTTGGTAACAAATGTAGAAATTTGAAAATTAATGATTTTTACTAAAAAATAGTATCACTGAGCTGTTTTTCACAAGCTCAATCCCCCATTTAGGCTTATATGTTTAATACCGTTTTGAGCACAAACCAGTTATTACTATGACAGGTCAAAATTAGTAGTTTCGTCCCAAAGCCGCATAATTAGCATTTCCTTATTTAATTGCCAGAGCTACATAGCAGCAATTTCAT
>JAPVVU010000020.1 GCA_028571885.1 Gammaproteobacteria bacterium
AAAGCTCAGATGGAAGCGCATCAGAAACGTATGCAGGGCATGCAAAAGCAACAGCAAGCTCAAATGCAGGCTGCTCGTAAAGCATACGAAGAAAGAATGAAGCAATGGTCAGCTCAAGCACCTGCTGCTCCAGCGGCTCCTGTTGCTAAGTAATACTTTCTGACTCTGTTATATCGCAGCTGGTATAGCAGAGATAGAAAACAAGTATTAATGAAAAAAGCCGTAGCAGTTTTCTGCTACGGCTTTTTTTATTTATAATGCTGATTTAGCAAAATATAATGCTTCGCCTCAATCGGCCTCTATTAACTGAGTATATAAATAAGGCATTACATATTTATCAAGTTTCAATAAAAACCCGACTTTGCCCTCCCCCCATTTTTTCCACAACCACTCGAACACCAATACGTTCTACCAGAATCGGCACATGAGAAATAATGCCCACTTTACGACCCAGCCCCTGCAGAGTATCCAGACTGGCAATAGCGATATCCAGTGTTTCCTGATCCAGGGTACCAAAACCTTCATCAATAAATAATGATTCAACCTGGGTTTTGGTTGATGATAAAGAAGCAAGGCCTAAGGCTAAAGCTAATGACACCAGAAAACTTTCACCCCCGGAAAGACTCTGCACACTGCGCACTTCATCCGCCATATCACGATCCATTATCTGCAGCTCCAAATCAGTGCCTGGCACTCGCTGTAATTGATAGCGGCGGGCAAAATCATTGAGATGTTCATTGGCATGAGCAAGCAATGATTCAAGCGTCAGACTTTGCGCAAAAATTCTGAATTTATGACCACTGGCTGAACCAATTAAATCATTTAATGCGCCCCACTCACTACACTTTTGTTGTTGAGCATCCAGTTCTTCCCGGATATTTGCAATGCGCTGTTTTTTTTCATCATCCTGCTTTAATTCAAGTTGTTTTTCCTGCTGTGTATTTTGCAGGATCTGCTGTGATTTTAGCTGTTCCTTTACTTGTTCACGTAAATCATCTCGTGAGAGATGTTTCTCAGCCTCAGGAAACATCTCAAATTGAGCCTCATGCTGTGCCAGCTTTGAATTGCGTTCCCGCAACAGAGTTTCTGACTTAAGCAGATTGTTACTCAGGCGGCTGAAATCAGCTTGCTGATTTTTGATCCATTTCTCATCATATTGCAATAATGACCTAAGTTCTGCTAATTTGAGTGAAAACAAATCCAGTTTTAAATTTAATTGAACTTCCTGAGCGTGTTTTTGCTGCTTGTTCTGCTTTATAGTCTCTTGCAGATAAAAACATTGCTCAGTCACTTTTATCTGCTTTTGTTTTATTTGTTCCAGCGTATATTTTTCAGATTCATATTGAGTTGACAATTGATTAATAGTCCGTGTAAATGAGACTTCAATGGCATCAGCATCCATAATTTCTGACTCTGTTTTATCCACGGGTTTCGTAAAACCAAGGTGCTGTTCAGAGAATACCTCTCGGCGTTTATCCTGTAGTTTGGCCTGCTGTTCCTGTCTTTTGTTCAGGGCCTGTTGATTCTTTTCCTGCTGCTGCTGAAAATTATTAATCGTATTTAATACTACTCTTTGTTCTGATATAACAATGCTCAGTTGTTTTTCTTTGCTCTGCAGCTGATCTTTGTCACTCTGTTTCTGGTCAATTTTTTTCTGCAGATGAATGACCTGCTTTTCCAGATCTTTATTTAATTCTAATTGCGCATTTAACTTCTCAATTTCAGACGATAATAGTGTTTCACTGTTGTTTTCTTGAAGGTTTTCTTGAAGCGTTTCTTGAAGCTTGCTTTGTATGTTTTTTAAATCTTCACCTTCACTATTACTCACAAGTTCGAGAGTAACAATCACTTTTTTCCACTGATCCTTCAATTGTTCTATTTCAAAAATTGATTGTTGGTATTGTTCATTGTTTTGTAATTGCTCAGATTTCTCATGTGCTATTTTTTGCTGAAGATTATTGATAGAAATTAAGCTGTTCTGTACTGATTTTTCCAATACATTTACTCGTTCCTTCTGTTGAAGGTACTGGTTCTTCAGTATTGAATCCTGTTCTGCCCAGGGGTGTTCCATTGAGCCGCAAACTGGACAAGTCTGTCCATCGGTTAAAAGACTGCGTAGAGATTGGGCTCCCCGGGTCACTGATTCCTGCATGATCAAACGCGCGCGTTTAGCTTCCTCAAGCAAAACAACAGAGATTTGCTGTTCAGAATTCGTGATATCCACCTTTTCTATTAATTCAGTCAGGCTTTTTTTCTGTTCTGCCTGTTTTTGCTGGCATTGTTTTATATTTACTTCTGTTTCAATATATGACTGACAGATTTGATGCAGCGTTTGTAGTTTACTACGTTGTTGTTCAAGTCTTTCTTTTTCCTGATTCAGTTCTTCAAGTGAAATTTTTTGTCTTTGTTTTTGTAATTCAATTAATTCTTCCGTGATATGTGAAATTTCCTGCTCATGTATTTTTTGTTCATTAATGACATCATCCAGGTTGATTTTTTTACCTTCAGTCTCTGTTAAAGAATGGCTTAACTCATGAGCCATTTTTTCGTGCTCAAGACATTCCTGAGTAATGAGTTTTAGCTGAGTGTCCAGTTCTCGTGCTTTCAACAATGCGGGTTTTATACTTTGATATTGTTGTTCTGAATTTTTTAATTTATCCTGTACTTGTTTGACACTAGCATTCAATTTATCTTCATTTGTTTTTGCCGTCTCACTTTCATCTGTTGCCTGTTTTAATTGTTTCTCTAATTCATATGATTTTTCAGTCACTTCATCCAGTCGCTGCAATAAAGGACGTAAGCTTTGTATAGAGACTATTTTTTCCAATTCTCTGCTTAGCGGGTCTTTTTCTGTTTTTTCATGTTTTAGTTCAGATAAAGTCTGCACAACAGATGTTTGTTCTTTTTGTAATTGATCTTTTACTTCATACCATTTAAGTATTGCATGACTGTTCTCAATATTTTTTTTGAAAACGACTAATTCGTCACTTAGCTCTGTGATTTTAATTTGTAAATCTTGTCTGTCATGATTTTCAAGCGGTACGTCATATTTTATTTTATCTTGAATACGATTTAAAAGTTGCTCCTGTTCCTGAAAATTTCGATACGCTGAAATGGATAATTGTGAATAAATTTCTGTCCCGGTGATACGTTCTAATAACGAAGATCGTTCATCACTTTTTGCCTTTAGAAAAGCAGCAAAATCACCCTGTGCTAATAAAACAGAACGACGAAATTGTTCAAAGGTAAGACCTATCAGCTCACTGATAACATCCAGAGTATCACTTTTGTTTTGTCCCAGAGTTTCATTATTATCCAGATTGATTAAGGTGACCGATTGTTTCTGCAGACGCCCTGATATTTTATTTCTGGCGCGTTTAATTTCCCAATGCGCCTGATAAGTTTGTTTATCAAGGCCGATAAAATCCACTTCTGCATAAGCACCTGTAGTGCCTCGGCTAACAATTGAAGCGACATCATTACTGCTTATACGTTGTTTTTCATCTTCATCAGTACGACCCACTTTGACATTAGCAGCACCTGTTAAGCGGGGAATTTTATCAAATAATGCCAGACACATGGCATCTAACAGGGTACTTTTCCCCGCGCCTGTATGACCCGTGATAGCGAAGAGACCGGCCTGTTCTAGTGGCGGCTTATTCAAAGCCACTTCAAAATCACCTCTGAGGCTTGCCAGGTTTTTGCCGCGAATAGCCAGAATACGCATTACACTTTTTCCTCTACAGACTCAAGCAGTTGATGAAAAAGTTCAGTGATATTTTCTGGTGCCTGCTGCTCAAAAGCGCGCTGATAGCATTGCTGAAAGACATCCTCCGGATGCAGCTCTTCCAGGCGAATCTGTTGTTTAATATCTGCCCACGCTTCCCCTTTGCCGGGATAATGCACACTTATTTTCAATAAACGTACTGCCAGACCATCCAGCATCGTTTCAATCTGCTGACGCAGGCCCGGTTCGGGTTTATCCAGTTCGACTCTGATTTCTAACATGGGATAGTTCGCGCCAGTCTTTTTATCCTCTGCATTATTTTCATCAGACTTTTCTTTATTAAGATTAAGCGCTGCAATATGTGCTTCAAGTTCAGTTAGTTTGACATATCCGTGTTCAGGAATACTTTTGATCAGCACCGCACGAGGAATAATGATCGCCTGCACCTGTAATCGCTCATTTCCCGTTTTGCCTGAGGCATTCACATCCAATACTATCTGGCTTATCTGGTGTTTATAATTTCTTTCCGTAAACGACAATGGAATCGGTGAACCACTGTATCGGATAAGGGCTCCTTTGGTGTTTTTTGCAGTATTTTTTACGATGTTTTTTATAGTATTAGTGACCTGTTGTGCTTTATGCAGATGCCCTAAGGCAACATAATCTATCTTTTCATTAAATATACTGGCAGGTAAAGCGTGCTGATTACCACCCAGAATTCTGCGTTCACTGAGCTCTGACAATGTAGTGCCAACCATATAACAATGACCTGTTACGATTTGTCCCACAGAATCATCCAGCTGCATTTTTATCCGATATTCCTGCATTTGTGCAAATAATTGCTGGTAGAGTTCAGACACCCCCTGAATAAGGGGATCATTTGAATCGCTAAATTCCTGCCCTTTCATTTGAGGCAGGTCAGCATTTCGAATAAAGGGCATGGCACCGCAAATAGCACTGATTTCACCGCTTTGATTCGTCAAGGGGATCAGCAAACGCTGCCAGTCAATGCCGCCATCGTCTAAATATGTCAAACCGCCTATGACTCTAATACCCAGACTCTGTAGGATTTGTGAGGGTGCGTCTAATCTGGAGGCAGAATCATGATTGCCGCCAATAATGATAATATCTAATGTCTGATTACATTTTCTCGCCTTAACAAGAAAATCATAAAAAACTGACTGAGCGCTGGCTGGAGGGTTGGCTGAGTCAAAAATATCACCGGCAATTATTAAGGCATCCGCCCGGGTTTGCTCGATTTGTGCTAATAACCAGCTTAAAAAGCACTCATGCTCGTATCTCCTGGAAATACCGTGTAAACGATGTCCAAGGTGCCAGTCTGCAGTATGCAAAATCTTTAACATATTTTTACTCTTGTGGTCTAACTCGACTTTTTTCATCTCTTTATTTGAGATAATGTAGTTTACTGTTAAAATAACGCCTTAGCACTCATATTTTTCGTGTCTTTGATTTACTTAATTGCAAGCGAAGACATTTATTATGACAAGTTATAGTTTTTTCCAGGGTTTAGTCAGGGTTTAATTATCTGCCGTAGACCTATTATAATAAAAATAATCAAATAATTGGGGTTCAAATGGAGCGTGATTCTCTTAGCATTTTAGTTGTTGACGATATGAAATTCAGCTGTGAATTTATTCGCCGCGCTTTAAAACAAGAAGGCTACACTAATGTTGACGTGGTTAATAATGCCCCTGAAGCTCTCATTCGATTAGAAGAGAATCCTGTTGATGTGGTCTTAGCTGACTGGCTTATGCCGGAAATGGATGGCCTGGAGTTAGCACAAAGAATTCGTCAGCTGGATGAAGAAAGCCATCATTACACCGGTATTGTTCTACTCACTGCCAAAGATGATATTGCATCGATTCGTACCGCATTTGAAGAAGGTGTTGATGATTATATTGTCAAGCCGCCCAATCAGATAGAATTAGCGGCCAGGATCTATTCAGCTGGTCGTGTTGCAAACATGCAAAACGACCTGTTAATGAGCACGCAAGCCCTTAATAAGCTTTTTGAAGTAAAATGCACGGTTGATCAAATTACTGGACTGGGTCGTCTTGAAGACACCCAGAATCGTCTCAATGCTTTATTACAGCAAACTCATTCAAGAGGCGGAGCTACCTGTTGTGCCATTTTAAAAGTGACTGATATTAATAACATAATTACATCATACGGCAAAGAAGTCCATGAACAGCTGATGAGCAGTGTTGCCACCAGAATATGCCGCCATGTAAGACCAATAGATCTCGTCGGACATGCTAAAGAGGATGAATTCCTGATTGCCATGTATAATGAGAAAAAAGATGATGCCCGCTGCCGAAATTTCAAACGCATCTTGCACGATCTTAACCATCGTTCTTATAAAACAAGCGCCGGGTTTATTAATATCCGCTGTGCTATGGCAATGAGCGTCATTTTAAAAAATGATCCAGAGCAGGACGTTAAACACTTAATCAGCGTCACCCGGGAAAAATTGCATAAGTCAATTGAAATGGGTTTTGAAGAAGTTGCCATTTGATACACTAAAGGCTTATGTATTAGTATAGCAACTTCATTGGATCAGCTATGAAAAATATCCACACTCATGTTTTTATTTATTTTCTGATATTTACTCTTTTCACTTTTTCCAACAGTTTTGCTGAGACTTTAGTTGAAACAAGTCCAATCATAAGAGGAAATCTTAATACCGAGCAGGTTTTTATCGGTACTATTCATTTTTCACAATCATCTCTGCTGGCATCAAAAACACAGGGTATGGTGCTCAAAGTAAATTTCGATACCACGCAAAAAATGCATGAAGGTGATATTTTAGTGGAACTGGATCATGAAATACTTGATTCCAGCATAAAGGCCATTCAGGCATCAATAAAAGAACTCTATTTACTCAAAGAAAAATCAACTAAAGATTTAAAACGATATAAAAAACTGGTTCAGCAAAAAAATGTTTCACAACAAAAATACGATGAAATTTACTATGACAAAATTCGTATCGATCAAAAACTTATTTCATCCAATGCTGAATTAGAGGCGCTTTTAATTGAACGTCAGCAAAATATTATAACCGCACCTTTTAATGGCATTATTACTGAACGCCATGTTGAAATTGGTGAATGGGTTGATAAAGGTGGAAAAATTGCGACCTTAATCAATCCGCAAAAAGTCATTAGCCTGTTTAATATTCCCGCGCCTTTTGCCCTGAACATTAAGTCAGGTCAAAAAATAATGGTAATGACTGGCAACCAGTCATTAGCTGGAATCATAGAAGGGATCATTATTAAAGGCGACAATAAAAGCAGAACTTTCCCTTTAAAAATCAAACTGGACAGTGGTTCAACGGTCTTATTCGAAGGCATGGAAGCGCAGATAAACTTACCAAGAGCATCACGTAATGATGCGCTTCTTGTCCCAAGAGATGCTGTTATCAAACGTTTTGGCCATGATGTTATTTTTGTCGTTGATAATGCAGAAGACCAAAGTAAAGTAAACCCAAATAAAGCCAACCCAAATAAAGTAAACCAGAGTAAAGCAAAAATGTATCCCGTCACAGTTCACTTATATGATGCTGCTATGGCTGCCATTTCAGGCAGTGAAAAAGAATCTGAAAAGGAATTAAGTGCCGGTATGCAGGTCATTATTAAAGGCAATGAACGCGTTTTCCCCGGGCAAATACTTAAGCTGAAATAATTTAAAACGGAATTTAAATAAAACCTCGTTAACGGTAATTTGTCATAACGATTTGCCACAACAATTTATCACAACAATGATGTTAATCTAAAAAAAGATGAGATAAATATTTCTTTGCGGGATTCTTAATATTACTATGGATATCATTAAATTTTCCTTACATAAACCCGTCACTATTACGGTTGCAGTCATTCTAATTCTGATATTCGGCTTGCTTGCTCTGCAACAATTACCCCTGCAATTAACACCTAATGTCAGCGAAGCAAAAATTTCAATCCTGACGGCCTGGCCTGGTGCTTCACCCCGTGAAATTGAACAGGATATTATTGAAGAACAGGAGTTGGTTTTAAAAAATACCCCCGGATTAATTGTCTATGAATCAAAAGCACAGGATAATCTGGGGACAATTACTCTCACCTTCAGACTGGGCACCAATATTGATAAAGCCTTGCTGGAAGTCAGTAATAAACTCGCCGAGGTTGACAATTATCCCGTTAATGTTGAAAAACCGATTATAAAAGCAACGGGCGAAAGTTCATCACCTGTAATTTGGACCATGTTGAAAACTTTACCCCAAAATCCCAATGACATTGATACTTATAAAACCTATCTTGAAGATCAAGTGCGGGAACATTATGAACGGGTACCCGGCGTTGCTGAATTGTTTATGCTCAGCGGTACAAAACAACAGATGCAAATCACTCTGGATATTAACCGTCTGGCAAAATATAAATTAGACATTGATGATATCATTGAAAAAATCCAGCGCCACAATCAGGATATTTCTGCCGGTTCAATCGATATTGATCGACGAAATTATCGCATTCGTACCACAGCTCAATTTCGCAGCGCCAAAAGCCTTCAAGAACTCATTCTGATAGCCGACAATGATCGACAGGTGAAATTAAAAGACGTTTCACACGTCAGTTATGGCTATGCCATTGCCAATGCATTTTCTGCTGTAGAAGGTACCAAAGGATTAATCATTGGTGTGAAACCTGAAAATAACACCAATATAGTAGAACTCAGTAATAATGTTGAACAGGTTGTTAATAAACTCAATGCAACCATGCTAAAAGAAATGGGTTTGAAAATTGACTGGCTGCATGACAAACGTCATTATATTCAGGGTGCAATTGATCTGGTACAAAAAAATATCTTAATTGGCGGCGCTCTGGCAATTGCCGTTTTACTCTTATTTTTACGTACCATTTCATCCACTGCGGTTGTGGCGCTGGCGATTCCAATCTCAATTATTTCAACCTTCATTATCCTGCAGCTTATGGGACGCTCACTGAATACTATTTCACTTGCCGGCATCTCGTTTTCTGTGGGCATGCTGGTGGATTCAGCCATTGTGGTATTGGAGAATATTGATCGTCACAAAAAAATGGGCAAACCTTTTTTTACTGCGGCCTATGATGGTACCAATGAAGTCTGGGGTGCGCTCATTGCTTCTGCATTAACCACTATCGCTGTATTTTTACCCATTATTTTTCTGCAGAATGAAGCGGGACAATTATTTAAAGATATAGCCATTGCGGTCACTGCCGCCGTTACTTTTTCACTCTTTGTTTCTATTTCTGTTATTCCAATGTTATGGAGTCAACTGATGAAATTTCATCCCCATGACCGGCATCAGGAAAAAGAGAAATCGAATACTTCTCCTCTCGTCATCGTTGGCAACTGGATATCAAATTTTATTATGATATTGATCAGCAATATTTTACAAACTCGCAGCAAGCGCATTCTCACCATCCTCTGCTTAACTTTTTTATCTGCCTTGAGTGCCTATAGCCTGTTTCCAAAAATGGAATATTTACCTCAGGGCAACCGCAATTTATTTTTTAATATCATGATTCCACCCCCCGGGCTTTCATATCAGGAAAAAAAAGCCATTGGCGATTCAGTCTACCAGCAATTAAAACCGCACATCAATCAATCGCTTGATGGTTACCCTTCGATAGAACGCCTGTTTTATGTCGCGGCTGGTGATTTTATGATTTTTGGTGTCATTGCCCATGACGCCAGTCGAATCAAAGAGCTTAAACCCTTATTAATTCCTATTGTAAATAGTTTCCCGGGGATCTTCGGCATTACTAAACAGGCAGGTGTTTTTGAACAGGGCATTGGCAAAGGAAGAACTATTGATATTGATATCAGTGGTGAAAAACTTGAGCACATTACTGAAGTCGGCGCCACCCTGTTCGGCGAGCTGAAACAGGCTGTTCCAAATATGCAGATCCGCCCTATTCCTTCTATCGAGCTGCTCTACCCTGAAGTATTACTTAAACCGAATCATGATCAATTACAGCGTCTTGGAATGGATTCTTTATCACTGGGTATTATAGCTGATGTACTTTTACAAGGACGTAAGATTGGAGAATTTAAAAGTGACGGTGTCAAAAAAATTGATCTTATTCTAAAAGCTGATCAGGGTCACATCAATTCTCCAGAAGATCTTTATTATTCTTTGATTGCCACACCATCGGGAAATTTAGTGGGTTTCAATACGCTGGCTGAATTGCAGCAAACAACTGGAATCAGTGAAATTAGACATTTTAACGGCAAAAGAACCATAACGCTTGAGGTAACTCCTCCTCAGGAAATGACATTACAGGAAGGCATGGAACTATTTCAACAGGATATTTTTCCTAAATTAGAACAGGAAGGTAAACTTAAAAATGTTAATATTTCATTAAGTGGTACAACGGACAAGTTGACCGAAACAATTGACTCTATGTACTTAAATCTTATTCTTGCCATCGTTATTACCTATTTATTAATGTCGGCATTATTTGCCAATTTTATTTACCCATTGGTTATTTTATTCACTTTACCTTTAGCTGCTGCCGGTGGTTTTATCGGCCTGGCATTAACCAATCGATTTCTGGCACACCAGCCTCTTGATGTACTGACCATGCTGGGCTTTGTTATTCTGGTTGGTATTGTGGTTAATAATGCTATTTTAATTGTCCACCAGGCACTTAATCTTATTCGAAATAATGGCTATGAACATAAAGCAGCCATTATTGAATCCACTCGAAGTCGTTTAAGGCCCATATTCATGAGTTCTTTGACGTCGTTATTCGGCATGCTGCCGCTGCTTCTTTCACCTGGTCCGGGTTCTGAATTTTATCGAGGTCTGGGCAGTGTTATTACTGGTGGGCTCGCTTTTTCCACAGTGTTTACTTTGTTTGTTATTCCATCATTATTAATGTTTGTCATCGGCATGGAAAAAAGGAGGACTTAGGTATTTCTCAGGTTTATTATTTTTCCTGCAACGTGGTAAAATATCCAGCTTCTATCCAGAACATCAGTTAAAACTTTATATAAAGACAAGTGGGTTTATTGCATGAAAATTTTAGTAATTGGCAACGGTGGTCGAGAACACGCACTTGCATGGAAGGCAGCACAATCACCTCAGGTTGAGGAAGTCTTTGTCGCTCCAGGCAATGCCGGCACCAACCGGGAAGCAAATCTGACCAATGTTAATATTGGTGTCACCGATATTCCGGCGTTAATTGATTTTGTTAAAAAAAATAATGTTGAATTAACTATTGTCGGACCTGAAGCCCCTCTGGTTGAGGGTGTGGTGGATCGATTTAATGAGCAGGGACTAAGAATTTTTGGCCCCACTCAGGGCGCTGCACAGCTTGAAGGCTCTAAGGCGTTCACTAAAGATTTTCTGGCTCGACATAATATTCCTACAGCAGCCTATCAAAATTTCACTGAAATTGAACCCGCCATTGCTTATGTTAAACAACAAGGTGCCCCAATAGTAGTTAAGGCTGATGGTCTGGCCGCTGGAAAAGGCGTCATTGTTGCTCAAACTGAAGAACAGGCCATTCATGCCATCGAAGACATGCTGGCGGGTAATAGTTTTGGCGAAGCCGGTCACCGAGTCGTTGTTGAAGAATTCTTAACAGGTGAAGAAGCCAGTTTTATTGTGATGGCCGATGGCAAAAACATTCTTTCTCTGGCCACCTCGCAGGATCACAAGGCGCGTGATAACGGTGATCTGGGTCCTAATACAGGTGGTATGGGTGCCTATTCACCAGCCCCGGTTGTCACGGATGAAATTGCGGAAAAAGTCATGCAAACGGTTATTATTCCGACTATCGAGGGAATGGCGGCTGAAGGCAATGATTATACAGGATTTCTCTATGCTGGTCTGATGATTTCCCCTAATGGCGATCTTAAAGTACTGGAATATAATTGTCGCTTTGGTGATCCCGAGACACAACCCATTATGATGCGTCTACAATCTGATCTGGTTGAATTATGTCAGGCCGCTATTGACCACAAACTTGATAGCGTCACGGCACAATGGGATAGCAGAGCTGCAATTGGTGTTGTTATGGCAGCTGGCGGTTATCCAGCCAGCTATGAAAACGGCCATGCAATTGAAGGCCTTGATTTAGTTGACAGTGACATCAGCAAAGTTTTTCATGCCGGAACTGCTGCTGGAACAGGGGATAAAGATGGCCAGGTCGTCACCAGCGGTGGTCGCGTGCTCTGTGTTGTTGCCCTGGGCGATTCCGTTACTGAAGCACAAAAACAAGTCTATCAAAAACTTAAGAAAGTTCACTTTAAAGATGCCTTTTACCGTACAGATATCGGCTATCGCGCTATAGCCAGAGAGGCTTAAAGTCAGTTTTGGCTTTTTATTTTTTGGCTGAGGGCTCTTTCATGGTTTCAGCTGAAGGCTCTTTCATGGTTTAGCTGAAGGCTCTCAGTGAAAATTGTAACTCTATAAGAAATAGGTTAATATCTTATAAATCAAATATTCAGGCGCCTGTAAAATACCTTTTAATACAAGCATATTTACAGGCAAATTATAACAAGGAATACAATATGTCTAGTAAACACCCAGTTGTTGCAGTAACAGGTTCTTCTGGTGCTGGTACCACTACGGTTAAAAATGCCTTTGAGCATATTTTCTTTCGTGAAAATATTAACCCGGCCATAATTGAAGGTGACAGCTATCACCGCTATGACCGCGCTGCAATGAAAGTTGCTGTTGAAGAAAAAGGTGATACTTTCAGTCATTTCGGCCCTGAAGCCAACCATTTCGATATATTATCTGAAACTTTCAAGGAATATGGCGAAACCGGTATGTGTAAGCGTCGCTATTATCTGCACAGCGAAGAAGAAGCTGCACCTTATGCACCTTTAAAGCCAGGTGAATTCACGGAATGGGAAAACATTCCATCCGGCACTGATCTCTTGTTCTATGAAGGTCTGCACGGCGGCGCTAAAGACGGCGATGATGATGTTGCCAAGCATGTTGACCTGTTAGTCGGTGTTGTACCCATTGTTAACCTGGAGTGGATTCAAAAAATCCATCGTGATAATGCACAGCGCGGTTACTCAGCAGAAGCTATTGTTGATACCATTTTACGTCGTATGCCGGATTACGTGCACTATATTACACCTCAGTTCTCACGCACTGACATTAACTTTCAACGTGTACCACTAGTTGATACCTCTAATCCTTTTATCGCTCGTGATATTCCAACTCCGGACGAAAGCTTCATTGTAATCCGCTTTAAAAATCCAGAAGGCGTTGATTTCCCTTATTTATTAAACATGATCCCTGATTCATTTATGTCGCGTCGCAACAATATGGTTGTACCCGGCGCTAAAATGGGTTTTGCCATGGAATTAATTCTGGCGCCACGAATTCATGAATTAATGGAACAAGCGAAAGCTTAAAAACAGTTGTTAAGTTGTTACGTTTGTAGGTTTATAAGTTACAAGCATAACAACTTACAAACATATTAACCTGCTAACTTACACACATATCAATCTTTTCCATTAAATAGCATAAACAATCCTGTCTTATAATTTCTTCTGTGGTCGTCAGCATGGATGGCATCACTGGAATTCTTGTTCTTATTTCACCATTGCTATAATCAAAATATCGCGCTGCAACATCAATCCCCTGCTCGTTAATTGCCTGTAAAAAAACATGTTTATCCGGATCGGTTTTAGCCAGAGATTCACCATCCTTCAAAGCAGTAAAATTAAGTCGATCAACATCAGAATCAAAGTTAATATCTGAGCAATTCAGCGGATCAAAGCTGATGGCAAATTGTTCCGGTACTTTAACAATGGCCATCGTATGGTACAAATCAAAATCTTCTGCTCTGAGCGGCTGGTTGGTAAATTCGCCTAATGCCATGGCTTTTTCAATATAATTTTTTGCATGCTGCACACCATTTTTTTGTTCCGGCTGACCACATTCCACAGTCACTGCAGGACACATTTTGGAAAAAGCCATGGATTGGACGGTATCAGGCTTAATAAAATAAACCACTGTACGACTGAATAAATGGGCTAATTGAAAAAAATCATGTTCCTTGCGGTTAATACAGGCGTAATGGGGATTTTTCCCCGTATTATTATGAAAATCAATACTGGCAAACACCTGTTTTTCTTTCATCTGGCTTAAAATACGACCCATCATCTGACCTTCATCAGAAGGATGATTGAACCAGACGCGATTATAATCAAGTTGTCCTTTGAGAACTCTCTTATGCTTTCTGGCCGCTGAAATATTACCGATAAAGATGGACATTGCCCTTGGCAGGGCTTCATTTAGCTTCTTTGCAAAAAAATAGTTTTCTAATAAGTAGTGTTTTAGCGCTTCCCAGCCAGTGGTTTCATTACCGTGCAGTAAAACAGAAACAAACAGGGGGTTAGATTTAACGCCGGGTAAATGAATCAAAGTGGGCCCGGTTAAAATGTCATGCAGTTCATGCGCTTTTTTTTCCAGCAGCCCTTCAGGTAAAGAATCTAAAACCGTTAACATCCCATGCTCCTCAGCGACTGCTCATTATTTGCGCTCATAGCCTCAACTCTCATCCCCTTAACTTTCATCCTCTTAGCTCTCATCCACTTATACAGGCCACTCATGCACCGGCCGGCCGCTTTGCTGATTTTTTTGATAAGCTAAAGTTAAAGCCTGCATATCTTTACCGTGCATTTCAACATAACGACGCTGCCAGTCTGCCCCATTTTGTCCACTTTTAGTGCGTTGTTCAATAATACCAAGATAATAATCAATATCCAGTCTTTCAATACCCAGCTGACTTAAGCCGTCTTTTGCCATGGGCAGGAGATGATCCAGAATCAATGCTTTCAGAGGAATACTCTGACCTGCTAACCAGATCACTTTGCCTTTCAAACCGTGTTTGGCTGAGAGATAAAAGTTTTCTTTGGCTTGTACAAAGGATAATTGTTTTTCAGGAATTTCATATTGGTTGGCCAAAGCCGTCACCGCACCATAAAAAAATGCAGCATTGGCAATACTGTCGACAATGCTTGGCCCGGCAGGTATCACTCGATGTTCCAGGCGTACATGATATTCTCTTTTACTGTGACTGTTTTTTTCCTGGCTATTTTTTTCCTCACTGTGTTTTGTATAGGCAATCAAGGGCCTGTTCCAACGCCATACCGTGCCATTATGTAAGCTCAGGTGAGCAAGATCCTCAACCGCTGAATCAAATACTTCGGGTAATAATATGGGATAGTGCTCATTATTTTCTTCAAAACACTCCAGCAGTGAATTTTGCGCATAACCTGAGCCAAAACCCACCCGTTTAATCGGGCCAAACATTGCGCCGTCAAAACCGCCCACTGATACAGCCTGTTCAAAAGCAGGAATTCGAGTTTCACACCACAAGGCTTTACCAAACAAAAATGGCGAATTAGCACTCAGAGCAACAATCGGGGCTGACAGAATAATGGCCGCATTGTAATAGCGCACAGAACGGGAGAAAGGCATCTGTAAATGCAGTTGAAAGGAGGTCGCTACTGATTCAAGCATGACATCCTGATGGACGCTTTTTAATGTTTCACTACCCTGGATATCCAGCTCAATTGCCCGTCCTTTACGGCTCCTGAGCACCTGCTCATTGAGTGCTTTATAACGTGTCATTGGCGACATATTAACAAGTTTGAGATGTTCTTCGCGCAAACTGGGCAAGGTACCGATCATAATCAGCGTACAGTCGATTTCTTTTGCTATTTCATTACAGACACTCAGGAGTTGCTCTAACTCCTGTTCAAGATCAGATAACACCCTGTTAGTTAATTTGAAAACCAGACTATTCAGTTCAAGATTAAATTGTGCCAGCTCAAGGGACACCTGAGATAAAATTGGTGTTTTTTTTAAGTGTTGTAAAAAAACCTCATTCAGGTATACAGGTTCACCATTGCGATCAATCAGACAGATTTCCATTTCAAAACCAATATTCATTCGTGATTGATTTTCGTGCTTAGAAACACTATCTATCTGTTCTTGATTACTTTTATCAAACCATTTTTTTACCCAATCCAGCTCAGTATCCAATTTATTACGATAGCGCTCAAAGTCACTTTTTTTAAAGTGACTATGGGTGATCTCTTGCCCCATACATGGGCTCCTGTCGAATGTTTATAAACTCTATCTTTAAGTATAGTTAAAGCTGGGTAAATTTCATGTGCAGAAGGTAGTCTATCACTCCCACAGATGCCCTTAAAAAAATCACCGTAAGCCACTCAAACTAATACCTGACAATTTTACTATGTTATAGTCTCACTCATGACAATCGATAACATCAATATCAAAAAAGCAGATGGATTAATAACCATGAAATTGTATAGCAATGCACTCATTAATGAAACCAGCCCCTATCTGCAGCAGCATGCTCATAATCCAGTACACTGGTTTCCCTGGAATGAAGAATCACTGGCTTTAGCTAAAAAAGAAAATAAGCCCATTCTTCTCTCTATAGGCTACTCTGCTTGTCACTGGTGTCATGTGATGGCGCATGAATCATTTGAAAATGAACATATCGCAAAAATAATGAATACACACTTTATTAATATTAAAGTGGATAGAGAAGAACGTCCCGATCTGGATAAGATCTACCAGACATCACATCAATTAATGGTCAACCGTCCAGGAGGATGGCCTCTGACAATGTTTCTGGCGCCAGATGATCATCTGCCTTTCTATGCAGGTACTTACTTTCCGTCTGAAGCACGCTATCAAATGCCCGCATTTCCTGAGTTATTACAGCAATTATCCGATTTTTATCATAGCCATCAGGAAAAAATTAATGCCTCCAAAGAAAATCTGAAGCAGGCATTAAGCAATTATATCAAACCTCAAAAAAGTGGCCGCCAGGTAATTGATGCGGAACCATTTGATACCATCCGGGCAGAACTGGAGCAGGCTTATGATGCAGTCAACGGCGGTTTCGGCAAAGCGCCTAAATTCCCGCAATACACCAGTCTCGAGTGCCTGATGCATCACCAGCATTTGCTGTCACGCCAGGGTAATAAAGATGAAGCGGGACTGGAAATGGT
>JAPVVU010000021.1 GCA_028571885.1 Gammaproteobacteria bacterium
GGTACAGGTTCCGGCTACCAGACAGCTATACTGGCTGAACTGGTTGACAGAGTTTATACCATGGAATTAGTGCCGGCCCTGGGTGAAAAGGCTGAACAGCTGTTGACAGCATTGGGTTATAAAAATATTGAATACCGGATTGGCAACGGTTATGACGGATGGCCGGACCATGCCCCCTATGATGCTATTATCGTTACTGCTTCGGCTGACTATATGCCAACCGCTCTGGTTGAACAGCTCAAACCAGGCAGAAAACTGGTGATTCCGGTGGGGCAGACCTATATGCCGCAAAAACTGGTGCAGATTAATAAAGATGAACAGGGAAAAACCTATGAGCGGGATATACTGGATGTTGCTTTTGTGCCATTGCGACATGATTGAGCAGAAATGGTTGGTAGATATTGATGACCCTTCAGACTGATAAGGAAAACAAACAACTCAATCAAGCGGAAGCTGCTGGCTTATTACTGCAGATTGTCACCCAGCTGGCGCTTGAAATGCATCATGGGAAACAACGCATGAACCCGGTGACTCTTGACAGCATGCTGGATCGGGATTTAGAGCTTGACAGTTTATCCAGGGTTGAATTGCTGCAGCGAATTGAAAGAAAATTTCAGGTGAGTTTGCCGGAGAAACTGCTGACAACAGCAGAGACACCCAGGGATATATTGCGGGGTGTGGTGAACGCACCCGGTATAAAAAAAATGGCCGAAAATCCAGACGTTGAAGTGCTTCTGCCTGCAGCAACAGAGTCCACTCCCCGCCATGCGCAAACACTGGTTGATGTGTTGCAGTGGCATGTACAGGAACATCCGCAACGGCCGCATGTTTACCTGTATGGCGATGAAGATGTTGCGCAAATCATCACCTATAATGATCTGTCAGAAGGCGCCCGGAAGATAGCGCTGGGTCTGCAGGGTTATGGTGTTGAGTCCGGACAAACGGTGGCAATTATGTTGCCCACAGGACGTGACTATCTGTTTACTTATTTTGCAATTCTGCTGATAGGGGCGATACCTGTCCCCATTTATCCGCCAACACGCCCCTCACAGCTTGAAGAACATTTACGCCGCCATGCAAAGATTCTGGACAATGCGCGTGCCGTATTATTGATCACAGTAGCAGAAGCCAAATTACCCGGGCAACTGTTAAAAGTTCAGGTAACCAGCCTGCGTCATGTGCTGATGGTTGATGAATTGACAGAACAGGATCAGCCGCTGCTGCCGGTGTCAATACGCGGTGAGGATATTGCCTTTCTGCAATATACTTCCGGCAGTACCGGGACACCTAAAGGTGTGGTGCTGACGCATAGCAATTTACTGGCGAATATCCGTGCTATGGGCGAAGTGATACAGGCGAGTTCCAGTGATGTATTTGTCAGCTGGCTGCCTTTATATCATGATATGGGACTGATTGGTGCCTGGCTTGGTAGTCTGTATTATGCTTCACCACTGGTGCTTATGTCGCCATTGACGTTTTTAACCCGTCCTTATCGTTGGTTCTGGGCTATTCACAAGCACAAGGGCACACTTTCAGCAGCACCTAACTTTGCATATGAATTTTGTTTAAGTAAGGTGAAAAAGGAAGATATTGAAGGTCTGGATCTCAGCTCATGGCGTATGGCTTTCAATGGTGCCGAGCCGGTTAATCCGAAAACCCTGAGGGATTTTGCGATCCGTTATGCACACTATGGTTTTCACCCTGAAGCGCTGGCGCCCGTTTATGGTCTGGCTGAAAGTGCCGTTGGTCTTGCATTTCCTTCTCCCGGACGTGGTGCTCTGATCGACTGTGTGCAGCGTGATGCCCTGGAATTTTCGGGTGAAGCACGACCAGCAGAAACAAAAGACGAGTCATGTCTTGAATTTGCAGCCTGCGGCCGACCTTTGCCCGGTTATCAGATCCGTATTGTTGATCAATCAGGTCGAGAGTTGCCGGAGCGGAGAGAAGGTCGTTTACAATTTCGCGGCCCGTCTGCAACCAGCGGCTATTTCCATAATCCGGAACAGACGCGTCTATTGTTTGACGGTGACTGGCTGGAAACAGGTGATCTGGCTTATATGGCAGCAGGTGATCTCTATCTGACGGGACGCAGCAAGGAAATTATTATTCGCGCCGGACGTAATATCTATCCCTATGAAATAGAACAGGCAGTGGGTGAAATTCCCGGTATACGCAAGGGGTGTGTTGCGGTGTTTGGTGCACTTGCTAAAGAAACAGCAACTGAACGAATTGTGATCCTGGCGGAAACTCGGGAAAAGGACACAAAAATACTGGAGCAGCTGCATACTGAGGTAGATGAGGTGGTTTCCGGGATGTTATTGGGTAGTAGTCCGGATGAAATATTATTACTGCCGCCCCATAGTGTATTGAAAACTTCCAGCGGTAAAATTCGTCGTACGGCTTGCCGTGACATGTATGAAAAGGGACGCATTGATCGTAGTAGTCGCTCAATCGGCCTGCAGTTGATTCGTGTGGCAGTTGCCGGTCTGCTCCCGCAGTTAAGAAAACTTTGGCACAGGAGCCAGGAGAATCTGTTTGCTTTTTGGGCATGGGGCTGGTTTTGTCTGCTGGCACCAATAACCTGGCTGGTAGTCATTTTATTACCATTGACTGCCTGGCGCTGGGGTTTTATCCGTAAAGTAGTACATTTTCTTGGCTTTCTCACAGGTACTCCGCTGCGGGTTCATGGCTTGCAACACCTTCTGACCGAACAGCCTTCTGTACTGGTTTGTAATCATGCCAGTTATCTGGATGGTATTGTGCTTATGGCCGTCCTGCCAATAGAGTTCAGTTTTGTGGCTAAAAAGGAACTGGAAGGAAACTTTATCTCCCGATTATTTTTACAGCGTATCGGCAGTCTTTTTGTGGAACGTTTTGATCGCCAGCGTAGTGCTGCAGATGTTGAACTACTGCAGGAACAGGTAAAAAAGGGCAGCTCTCTGGTGCTTTTCCCCGAAGGGACTTTTACCCGGGTCACCGGTCTGCGACCCTTTCGTATGGGGGCGTTTATTACCGCCGCACAGGCAAACAAAGCAGTGATCCCGCTCACTATTCGCGGCACCCGCTCGATTTTGGGTGCAGCCACCTGGTATCCCAGGCGGGGAGCAGTGAGTATAAACATCAGTGAACCCGTTTATCCCCGGGATTCAGGCTGGAATGAGGCAATCCGCTTACGTGATGAGGTCAGGGGTGAAATTCTGCGTCATTGCGCTGAGCCTGATCTGGCACAGGAATAAAATCTGGAGATGACAATGAACCAGAGTAAAATTGTTAATGCGTTTTTTAACCCTGAATTCTACGACCATCCTGTGGATCACATTGAATTGGTCGAAACGCATATTTCCTGGGTATTTCTTACCGGCAGCTTTGCCTACAAAATAAAAAAACCTGTAGATTTTGGTTTTCTGAATTTTACAACACTTGAACAACGCAAATATTACTGTGAACAGGAACTGCTGCTCAATAGAAGATTTGCCCCGGATATCTATCTGGATGTGATCCCCATTACAGAATCAGGACATAATCTTAGTCTGGCTGGTGCCGGAGAAATTATTGACTATGCAGTAAAAATGAAACAGTTCGATCACAATTGCTTATTTGAAAAACTATTAAAAAACAATCAGATCGAGCCAGGGCATATAGATGATCTGAGCGATGTGGTTGCTGAGTTTCATGACAGGATAAATATTGCGGGATCAGATGTTAACTTTGGTTCAACCAGCGAAGTCATTAAACCTGTTGAGGAGAACTTTTCTATCCTGAGCAGCATTCTGACTGATAGTAAAGACCAGGAAGTTTTGCAATCTTTAAACGATCAAATGCGCTCAATGTTCAAGTCAATCTGTCCGCAGTTGCGCGCACGAAAAAAAGAAGGTCATATACGTGAATGTCATGGTGACCTGCATCTGGGAAACATTACTCTAATAGAGAATAAAATTCTGCTGTTTGACGGCATTGAATTTAATGATAGCTTTCGCTGGATAGATACTATAAGCGACTGTGCTTTTGTGATTATGGATTTACAGGATCATGGTCAAACTGTTTTTGCCAATCACTTTTTAAACCGTTATTTGCTGAATACCGGTGATTATTCCGGTCTGGCAGTACTTAAATTTTATCAATTCTATCGAGCGACGGTTAGAGCGAAAGTTGCAGGTCTCAGGTTACAGCAGCAGAAAACTGGTTCGACAGCTTATAAAAACACTATCAGTGATTTAAGAAATTATCTCGAACTGGCAGCAAGCTATGTCCAAAAAAACAAAACTTTTCTTGCCATAAGCTATGGCATTTCAGGTAGCGGTAAAAGCTGGATAAGTTCGCAGCTTGCGGATCAGCTTGGGGCAATCCAGCTACGCTCTGACGTCGAACGCAAAAGGCTGTTCTCGACAATCGCAGAAGATTTATACAGTGACTCGGCGACACATCAAACCTATACATACTTAATGACAACATGCGAGTTAGTATTAAACGCCGGTTATTCGGTGATTGTAGATGCTGCTTTTCTGGATAAAAAATGGCGCCGGAAATTTCGTGTGCTTGCCGAAAAGCAGCGGATTCCTTTTTACATACTATCCTGTTATGCCGATCAGAAAACCATAAAGCAACGCCTGAGATCTCGTCAGGATGATACCAATAATATTTCTGATGCCGATATATCTGTTATGGAAAATCAGCTGAAAAATCTGGATTATCTTGACGTTGATGAGACGCAGCATGAAATTTCAGTTGATACAGACAAATTACTGGATTGTTCCTCAATCGCGGCTCAAATACAGTGAAATTAAATCACTGAATACAGCATAGACCGTGATACCTGTCTACAGGCTATAGGCAAAATTTGCTGCTTCAATCAAAATAGCTTGTTAATGATGGATATATGAGGTCAATATCAGCAATAGATAAGCCTTGTTTCTCCGGTGAATAACGACTGTATTGAGATAATTCAGTCGGGTCAATATCCCCGGTAATCAGAGCCAGCTCTGATAAACGCAGTCCCTGTTTTACAAGATACATAATGTAGGTATGAGTAAGCGCTGCAGAAGTCACTTTTTGTCTATTCTCCAGGCCTGCATCAACAGAGGCATAAACAAGAATTGCTTCCAGTGTTTCTATTGATACGAGTGCTTTATTATTCCACGCAGGGCACGGCTCAACATCCTTAAAAAATGATTTTAAGGCCTGATTAAGACAGAGGGTACGAGGACTTGTACCAGGCACATTGAGAATCTCCAGGGGAAAATCAAAGTGCTCCCGCTTAAGTCTGCAAATTTCATCAAGCGTCAAACCGCTTAACAGCAAAGAGACAAGTTGTTTCGCTTTAATATCAGCATGCTCAAGCAGCTTATCAATTGTTTTTTCACTAAGCTCCTCAACTAAATGATGCTCAAGTGAATGATTTTCATCATGCTGCAGGGATTGGGATAAATCCTGAGCGAGGGGTTCATGCGTTTGCTGAGCACTTTTAATTAAGCCGGCGGGAGAATCACTGTACATATTTATGCCGGAAATAGTAAGTGAGGACTGAGGTTTTTCCTTACGTGTAAGAAATTCAGTAATCCAGACAAAAAACAGTGCCAAAAGAATTGAACCGACAATAGCAATAATGGCATCTCTTGTATAATCAGGACTGATAGGATCTCGGGAAAAAAAAGCCCGTTCAATCACTTTAACTTGCGGAAATTTTTCTGCCTGTCTGGCTTCAATTTGAACCAGTCTTTCCTGAGTGGTACGTTTAAGTAGTTCAAGTCCTTCCAGATCGCTCATTAAAGATTCATGCTCAGCGAATCTCGAACTAAATTCTGTTGCCTCTCGTTTATGTTCTTCAAGTTGTTTTTTTGTTTCACGTAATGATTGCTCTGCTGCTGCATAGTTCTGTTCAGCCTCACTTAAAACAATGCTCTGACCATATTTTCGTTTTGTTTTAATTTCTTTTTCAAGATCACGAATTTGTCCTGGAAGTACATTTAATTTTGGTTGTAAGGCCAGATAGCTGCGGGTGTATTTACGATCAAATTCAGCTAACTGTTCCCGTAAATCCTGCAAACGTAACTCAAGAACCCGCATTCCTCGCTGATCTTCACTGGGTACAACCATTCTTCCTTCGGCAATAGCATTATTAACGGCATCAAGACGAGCTTTAGTTTTAATCACCTCTTCACTGATATCACTAAGAGACTTGTTCAGCCCTTTAAATCGCGCCAGGGATTGATTTTCAAATATGTTTTCCCGACCCAGTGAAGTGATATCATTAATTTTTCTGAAATGTTCTAACTCACTTCTTTTGATTAATATCTTATCTTCCAGACCAGTATTTTCTTCTCGCAGAGTTTCCAGTGTCAAACCGGTTGTCTGTCTTATTTCTTCAGCTCTTCTATCCAGATAGACATCAATCCAGCTATTAATGAGAGGGACTAATATTTCTTGCTGAGAGCCCGTTGCCGCTAATTCAACAAGATTTGTGTCGGGTACGGCCTGTACACTTAATAGCTGTCGAATTTCAGGAATTGTTAATTTTGTTGATAATGATGGTTTGCCGATTTGTTCCTGGCTCTGCTGTAGACGTCTCAGGGTTTCCTCCAATAATTCCTGTCCGGTAAGAATTTGTCTTTGTATGGCAACATGCTGAATATCGGCTTCACTATTTTTTTCATCGATAGCCGTTTGAGCCACCGTCAATAAGGTTGCATAACTTTTATAAATTGCAGGACGGCTATAGACATAAGCCAGACTAAGCAGTGAACTCAGTAAAAAAACAATGATAAAAACAAGGAATCTTTGCGATCTATACCACGGTGTAGATTCAGGCTCTATCGGGTTAAAATCCTGCTGATTGGGAATAATTTCAATTTGAGGGAAGGAGTTATCCATACACTAAACTCTCAGTTTTATTTAATCAGTCTGGGTTTATTTTCATATATTCATTTTGTATCACTCAAAACACAATAAATATAGAGTCCATTAAAAATATCAAGATGATAATACTGTTATTCATAATGCCTCAATAAATATGACAAGGCAAGCGCTCCCCGGGGAAAAGGCGTCTGTATTTGTTCAGGACATCGGTATCCAATATTGCGTGTTATGCAGCGTCTATCATGCTGATACAAATAGAAATACTGGATTATTATCTTGATATTGCTTCTGCAGCAGTGTATATCTGTGTTTGGAATCGACATGAATTATTATTGCTCAAGAAAAATAATGTCTAAAAGAATGGGTAAAATATTTGGTAACTATTCAGCGTGTATTTATAAAAATTAGTGACCACAGGCTCAACAGAGGTAATTAAGAAATATACTCTGAATAGTTACAATTTTTGTAATTTTGTTTGGTAAAGAATTGTTTGGTGAAGAACTCTCATGAATAATATAATGAAAAAATGCTGTTTATCCAGCCTGTTTCTGATTTTAAGCTGTTATATGATGGCTTCTCTGGCTCTAGAGCAGGAAGATAAAAATCAGGCATCTCTGGCAAACTATAATCCTGTCTTGAGCGCTGATTTCAAGGCGCTGCTCAGAACAGCTGATGTGGCTGCAGGTGAAGAATTTTTTATGCGCAAATGTTCTTCATGCCATGATGAATATAAAAGTACTACTCATGGTAAAGGACCAAATTTGTGGAATGTTTTTGGACGTAAAGCGGGGACTTCAGAAGGTTTTGCTTATTCAGATGCTATGCGGCAGTCAGGTCATACCTGGAATTTTGCCACACTGAACTATTATTTAACCAGAACAGAACGTGCAGTACCTGGCCGTATTATGAATTTTAGAGGTATACGTCAGGATAAATACCGTGCCAAGCTCCTGCTCTTTTTAAGTACTATGAATGATGTGCCGCCTGCATTACCTGAATAAACCAATGGGCACTAAATAACTGTTCCTGAATAGTGCCCATTAAATACTCTTGTACGATGCCTGAATAAAAAGTGGACACCTTTTCGGAACAGTTATTTACTTATCATCTTGTTGTTGATATCTGTAATTAACACTGTATTTCCGGTAATTCATTCCACTGGCTGGTATAGGAGGGGGAGCGATAGGCCTGGCGCATAGACCATTTTTGATGCACGCCTTCAGCTGCTACATAAATAGAATTTTTACCATAGCTGCTATTGATTTTATCCATGACAGCCATAAGCTGATCAGTTTTAGCGGATTGGCCCGGATGAAACATATCCAGTTGCTGATGCTTTTTGGCACTGAGATCCAATAGACCAACCCCTGCTTTCATATAGGTGATGCCCGATTTAAAAAGATATTGTATCGCAGTACGGGCAATGGCTGAAATCAGGCGTGTATCATCACAGGGGTAGGGGAGCTGGATGACTTGATGACTATTATAATAATTGCTTTCATAGGTTGCGCTATAGAGTAAAACCTGTAATGAGGCGCTCAGTGATTGCTGGGCTCGAAGTTTTTCACAGGCTCGGGCAACGTAAAGGCTGACAGCATCCAATATGGGCTGCAATTGACTGGTTTTATTAGCAAAAGAGCGGGTGCAGTAAATCTGTTTTTTTATGGCGGGTATTTCTTCCAGTGACAGGCAGGTATGACCATTAAGTTCTTCAATAATTCGTTCTACACAGACATTAAAATAGCGTCGAATGTGTTTGGGATCAGCATTGGCCAGTTCCAGGGCGGTGTAAATATTTAAATCGGCCAGACGTGCTGAAAAACGGGACGATATACCCCAGATCTTGTTTACGGGTGTGCGTTTTTTCATCCAGTCCCATTTCTCAGCGGTATCAAGAACACAGACTCCTTTACATTTAGGAATGGTTTTAGCCGCCCGGTTAGCCAATTTTGCTAATGTTTTAGTGGGTGCAATGCCGACGCCCACGGGCATAGCGGTGTGCTGCAATATGGTTTTTTTTATTTGACTGCCATAGTCATCCATTAATTCATTGCTAATGTCTTCCAGATAAAGAAACATCTCATCAATGCTGTAAATCTCAACCCGGGAAGAAAATAAGCGCAATGTTTCCATAATTCGGGCAGATAAATCACCATACAGAGGATAATTACTGGAGAATATGGCTACATCATGCTGCTGCATCCAGGGTTTAATATCAAAAACTGTCTGCAAATCACCAATACCCATGGCTTTAGCCTGGGCAGAGCGTGCCACAATAAAACAGTCGTTATTTGATAGAACCACAACGGGTTTATTGCGTAAATCAGGGCGAAATACCTGTTCGCAGGACGCATAAAAACTATTGCAGTCAACTAAGCAGAACATTATGGCAGAACATGATGGCGTACCGAATGGATGACAACACCCTCAATGATCAGATCTGAAAATTCACCGATGCGGATAGGTGCATAATTCTTATTGGCAGAGAGCAGGCAATGCTTTTTTTTATCCAGAAGCTTACAGGTCAGCTGACCATCTAATGCGGCAATAATAATTTGCCCATGCTGTGCCTCCAGACTGCGATCAACAATTAATAAGTCACCATCATAGATACCGCAACCTTCCATAGAATCACCTTTGGCTCGGGCAAAATAGCTGGCAGCCGGGTGTTTGATGAGATAGGTATTCAGATCCAGAGAACGCTCCAGATAATCATCAGCAGGTGATGGAAAGCCGGCAGGCACTGAATGAATAAAAAAAGGTAATGATAATATTTTCATAATTTAATAATAACTGTACGATAATCAAATTATATCTTATTATGAAAAAAAGTCCAGACTCCGATGGTGAGTCATTGGCTTTTTTATATGATTGTTCACAGACCTTATTTGAAATAGGATACTTCCTTTCCTATACTCAAATCAAAAACTTACTTTATAAACTTATAGTTAACACGAGAAGTCGCACTAGAATGCAAATATTACGCAAATATTCTATCAGGTCAAAAACTTACATGTTGGTAGGATTGAGCGTGTTAGTGGCAATCATTCTTTCACTGGTTTCAAATAATGGCCTGGATCTCATTAAAGCTCAGGTTGATGAATTAATTCGTGCTAATAATATTGAGCGATATACCTATCAGGCAATTCTTGAAGAAAAAAACTATCTCTTAAATGCCAATGGTTCGGTTACCAACAATGAACGGGCTAAACAAGCCTTCATCAATGCTGAAAAAGCGCTTGAAACTATCCATAAAACACTGGATGAAATGGATAAAAAGAGTCCAAATTCAAATATTAAAAAGACGACTGAGGCAACAAGAAAAGCAATAACTGATTATGATGCTTTATATCAGCGAGGTATTTATTTGCTTGGTGAACTGGAAAAAGAAAGTAATACTCTGCAGCAGGAGGGCGATAATATTACCTCGCAGATTCAGCAGTATGTGGAAGCCAAACGTCTTGAAGTAAAAGAAAAAATGTCTCAGGAAACCATTGAAAAAATCAATGCGGGTTCAAATATCTGGCAATATACCTATATGACTCGTGCTGATGAGAAGCGTTATTTACTGAGCCCGGATCCTGACATATTTGCACTGTTTAAAAAAGATTATGCCTTTATGATGAGTGAACTGGAACGTCTTAAAGGCATGTCGGAACAGCCATTTGAGCATGAGAAAATTACACTTTTTTATCAATCAGCCAATAATTATGAAAAAGCGATGCATAACTGGGTAAAGTATAATAAGGAGCATGTTGAGTCAGTACTTCCAAAAACCAAAGTGTTAGGTGATGCAGTTATTGCTGAAACCTTAAAAATTGCCAATAATGCATCAGATGATATTATTAAAAAGCGCCAGGTTGTTATTACTATACTGATATCAGTCACTCTATCAGCTATTGTATTAGGGCTTCTATTTGGAGCACTGATTTCACGTTCAATATCCTCTGTTATAGCCAATTTTCAAACGGGTCTTCTGGATTTTTTCAGATACCTTGATAATCAGAAGAATAATGCCCGGCAGATAACAATTAACAGTCACGATGAGATTGCCGTAATGGCACAGGTTGTTAATGAACATATTGTCAAAATTGAAGAAGTGATGGAGGAAAAACTGGCTTTAATGAAAGAAAAAGATGTTCAGATGCTGAAGCAATCACGTTTGGCACAAATGGGTGAAACGCTTGCTATGATTTCTCACCAGTGGCGGCAGCCGCTCGGTGCTATTACCGCAATGACCAGCGATATGGAAATTAAATTATTTCAGCGCCATGTATACGATCTTTCAACGCCTCAGGGACAACAGGATATGGAAGAATATACGCTTAAAGATCTGCACAAAATAAATTCGCTGGTGAGTCACTTATCAAAAACAATGGATGATTTTAGTAACTATTTCAAGGCTGATAAAGAGACGCGATCTTTTACCCTGCAATATCTCATGGACAATACTCTCAATCTTTGTGAGCATCTTTTACACAGTAAAAGTGTTGAGGTGATTAAGCATTATGATTTGGAACTGGAGAAAATTAATAATTTTGAAAATGAAATTATGCAGGTGCTGTTAAATATTATCCATAATTCGGTTGACATATTCATTGAAAAAAACATTAAAAATTCACAAATTACTATCACAACTGGAAAAAATAAACTTGGGAATCAGGTGATTTCCATCGAAGATAATGGCGGTGGTATCCCGATAGATATAATTGATAAAGTATTTGATCCTTATTTTTCAACAAAGGATAAAAATGGAACTGGATTAGGTTTATATATGTCACAAACAATCATTGAAGAACATTGCCACGGAACAATCAGCGTTAAAAATTCAAATCATGGCGCCTGTTTTACTATTGAGTTTTTGGCACCTGATTATTTAAATCGTGATCGCTCAAATAAGGTGAATAAATAATCATGACTTTTGATGATGTTTATTACTATACTAAGAAATTAACCGTTTTATATGTGGAAGATGAAGCCGATGTAAGGGGATCAACCTGTCGACTCCTGGAAAATTATTTTGCCAGAGTTGACGTTGCAGAAAATGGTCAGCTTGGTCTTGAACGATATAATATGATGCTGGATAAAAAACGTTATGATCTAGTCATTAGTGATGTCAATATGCCTCATTTAAATGGTTTGGAAATGGCAGGATTAATTCGTAATCGCTATGCCGAACAAGTTATTATTTTAATTACGGCTCATAATGACACTCATTTTTTGCTTGATGCAATTAAGCTGGGTATCAATGCCTATATACTTAAACCTATTGACCTGGATGAATTATCTAAGGTGTTTTTTCAATCAGCAAAAAATATTGTTAATCAATATAAAGTAATAGAGCTGCAAGCCGAAGAAAAACAGCGGATAGAACTTAATGAGCGTTACCAGAAAGCGCTGTTGAAATGGTCTAATATTAATTTTGAAAATACAGATAACTCCATCAGGGAATTAACCGAAATTTCTGCTGCCACCTTAGATGTTTCACGAGTAAGCTTCTGGCTTTTTAATGAAGATCGTACTGCGATTGTCTGTAAAGATCTTTTTACTCTGGAAGATAATACGCATACTCAGGGTATGATTCTTGAGGCAAAACAATTTCCAAACTATTTTGCAGCCCTGAATAATCAGCTCGTTTTAGTCGTTGATGATGCCCGACAGGATGTGCGTACCTCTGAGTTTAATCATGATTATTTAGAGCCACTGGATATTTATTCTTTACTTGATATTCCAATTATACAAAATAATGAGTTTTTTGGCATAATCTGTCATGAATCAACGGGTGGTATTCGCCATTGGAGTTTTCAAGAGCAGGAATTTACTCTGACTCTGGCAAATAATATTGCGCTTTCTTTAGAAATTAAAAAACGCTATGAAGTGCAGGAAAAACTTCGAATTCAAAAAGAAGAACTGGACTATCAGGCCCACCATGATCAATTAACCGGACTGCCGAATAGAACATTGTTTATTGACCGTCTAAACCAGTTAATTAAAAAAAATCATCGCAAAGAAACTAAAGTAGCACTGCTTTTTATTGATCTGGATCGTTTTAAAGAAATTAATGATTCTTTGGGGCATGATGCTGGCGATCAGGTATTAAAAATATTATCTAAACGCTTGAAGGATCAGATCCGTGACTGCGATACATTAACGCGTCTGGGTGGCGATGAATTTACAATTATTTTAGATGATATCCGTGAATCAGATGTGCTGGTTAATATTATTCAAAAGTTGCTTACCTGTACTAAAGAAGCCATTTTTATTAATGGACAGAATCTTTATGTGACTCTGAGTATTGGCATCAGTCTGTTTCCTGATGATGGTGATACAGTGGAAGCGCTACTTAAAAATGCTGATGCTGCAATGTATAAAGCAAAAGAGAGTGGTCGAAACACCTATGAGTTTTACACCATGGAAATGACCATAAAAGCAGTAGAACGAGTTGTGATGGAGGCAAATCTTCGACAGGCAATTCACAGAAATGAACTGTACCTTAATTATCAGCCGCAATATGATGCAAACAATGATAGATTGATTGGAATGGAGGCTCTTATTCGTTGGAAAAATAGAGATTACGGTTTAATTCCCCCTGATAAGTTTATCCCCTTTGCAGAAGAGACCGGCCTGATTGTTGAGATTGATCGCTGGGTGATGGATACATCAATGAAACAATTTGCACAATGGTATCAAGAAGGTCTAAACCCCGGCACTCTGTCTCTTAATCTGGCAATGAAACAGCTTCAGAATAATGATTGTACTACTTTCGTGAAATCACTGCTGACTAAATATCATTTTTGTGAAAACTGGCTGGAATTTGAGATCACAGAAGGGTGTATTATGAAAGATCCTGATGCAGCAATTAAAACACTGGATCAGATTAAAGCATTAGGCATCAGTCTTGCAATTGATGACTTCGGTACGGGGTATTCATCACTTTCCTACCTTAAACGTCTGCCAATTGACACCCTGAAAATTGATCGGGCATTCATTATGGAACTGCCTGATAATGAAGAAGATGAGGCAATAACAAAAGCAATTATTGCTTTGGGTAAAAGTTTAAATCTTAATCTGATAGCTGAAGGGGTGGAAACAGTGGAACAAAAAAACTTTTTAATTGAACATGGATGTGACTGGATCCAGGGATATTATTATGCCAGGCCACTATCAAACAGTGATATGCATGCTCATCTAAAAAAAATAGCCATTGCTCAATAATTTCTGTCATTCAGGAGAAAATACAGGTTTTATTATTATGAAGGAACATCTGAAGCGAACAATATTTCTTGTTTTAGGAAGTCTGTTTTTTACTGTTGGATTAGTTGGTGTGCTGCTGCCGATATTACCAACTACTCCTTTTATGATACTTTCGGCAGCCTGTTTTGCAGAAAGTTCGCCTCGCTTTCATAAAATTCTTTTGAATAATCGCTGGTTTGGTGAAGATTTGCGTCGTTGGGAGAGTAATAAAACCATGAAGCGTGCGACAAAAAAACGAGCAACATGGGTAATTATAATTAGTTTTACACTCTCTATCAGTCTATTGTGGGGCAATGTTATCTGGCAATTAGTCTTACTCTGCACTGCAATACTACTGTTATTTTTTTTATGGCGAATTGCAGAGCAAGTCCCAGGAGGACTTGAGTAGTAAAGTCGCCTGATAAGTTAAACCTGGAAGATTCAGTGCCAGGGGTGCTCGTAATAGGTTCAATTGATTATTCCAGATTAAGCCCTTATATAAACCCAACCCTGATTTAAACGCTTAACAATTTCTTCAAGTGCTTCTGAAACAACATTGGCTTCTTTAACCAGATGAACCTCAATACCTTTTAATTTTTGCCTTTCAATTGAACGCTGACAAGCTAAAAAAGAGACATTTTCATGCTCCATTGCCAAAGTACGAATTCTATCAACATAAGGTGAATCATTAGCCTGAAGAATTTTAATGCCGTCTGCATTGACAAGGATCTGCAGTTGAAATTTTTCATCACTATTGTATGAGGTCAATAATCGTTCGGCGTTATTCAATGCGGACTCTACTCGTGATGGGTCATCGGTTGCGATATGCAATAAAACCTGGTGCTTGTTAATTGTATTCGAACCTAATTGAACTTGTTCTAATGGCGAACTGTTAAGTAATTGATTGCTGTAAAAATAGGCGCCATTCCATCCTGCAATGCAGCCTACAAGCAAAAATAAACTGGCGGCAATACTCAATTGTAAACGACTTGAGTGCTGTGTTTTAACATGTTTGCCCAGCTTATGATTGGGTGGTGTTTGATAGGGAAGTTTCACCATTTCTTTAATAATACGTGTTTGACATATTTTTTCTGAAAGTTCATCATTTCGTTGTGATTTTTTTAAAATTTCAGCTTTAACTTCATTGGAAAGTTGATCATCCACGTAAGCATTAATTTGATCGATATTAATTTGCTTATCAGAGTTCATATGACACTCCTCAGCTTTATTTGTTGCAAACCAGTTTTTGTCTTATCCGGATTTTTTTGCAACAGACTTTCTTTAAGTGATAAGCGGCCACGATTTAATCGACTCATTACTGTGCCTACCGGGATACTTAATATTGCAGCGACTTCTGCATAAGAAAAGCCTTCTAAATCAATCAGGGTGATAACCTGACGCTGACCCATCGGCAGCAGACCAACAGCCTTTCTTACTTGAATAATGATTTCTTGCTGCTGCAGTAATTGATCGGGTGTTTCGTGATCGACAAAAATAAGATCATCCACACTTTCTGTGGGTTTTATTTTTCGTAAATGATCATACCAGCAATTGGCTAATATTTTAAATAACCAACTATTTATGCTGGATTTGTCTCGAATGGTTGAGCATTTTTTTAATGCTTTGTAAAGGGTTTCATTAGTGAGATCATCTGCCAGGAGTTCATCATTACACCAGGAATAGGCAACTCGATAGAGTTGTTCTCGTTTATCTTTAAGCTCATTGCGTCTTTTATTGGTAAATAATGAAAACATCATAGCTCTTTTTTTGTGATTTAAATTGTATGAATTTTATCAGTTACAATGGTTTATCATCTGAAAAACCAGGAGATTCCCCATTGTTAGTTACTAAGACGGGTGTGCCTGCCATTTTATTCCATATTTATTTAAATATAATGAGATGTGTTAAGTTTATTCATGGCTATATCATGAGCTGCATTGCATGGGTTGAAATTATGGTTTAAATGAACTAAATATAATATATCTTTAATTTTAAACAGGGCTTATCAATATGAAAAAAAAATTGGGTTTACTGTTTTCATTCTTCCTTGCCGCACTGATTTCTATGAGTGAAATCTGTCTTGCTGAAGATGAAATTATTGTACCCGTTTCAACTGATATAGATATTACTGTTGAACATTTTCCCTCGTCAGGAAAATATCTTATTTTATGGTTAGCACCTGAATACGGTTTCCGTCCTGGTCATCGTTCTCTGGCTCGTATGTTGAATTCACAAAATATTGAGGTATGGTTGAGTAATATTGTAGAGTCACTTTTCCTGCCTCAAAGTGCACAGTCGATAAAGCAGCTTGATGGTCAATATATTGCTGATCTGATTGAATATGCGCACAAAAAAACAGGCAAGAAAATTATAGTTGCGGGAGA